>NZ_JAUBTF010000041.1:0-69436 GCF_036702355.1 Microcoleus sp. D3_18_C4 | reverse complement strand
TATATTTAACTCACCTTGAATATATCGATCGCTCCTGCTAGTGGTCTGCGATCAATTATTCAGCAAACCCTAAATAAACATCAAGGTTGATGTAGGTTATCTGTGCTGGTGGGGCGGGTTTATAGAGACTGTTTGTTTGAGTTAGATATTGTTGGTAAAACCCGCCCCTACAAAAATTTACGAATCTTTGACCGGCCGCATTGTCGGGAACATCACTGCATCGCGAATGCTTTGAGTATTAGTTAAAAGCATCACCAATCTGTCTACCCCGATACCCATTCCCGCACAATTAGGCATTCCCAAAGATAAAGCTTGAATAAAGTCTTCATCCATTGGATGCGCTTCGTCATCGCCCGCATTTTTCTGCGCCAACTGTTCCTCAAACCGCTTTCTTTGCTCCTTGGGATCGTTCAATTCTGAGAAGCCGTTCGAGTATTCTGTACCGTTGATAAATAGCTCGAAACGTTCTACAAATCCCGGCTTGCTGCGATGTCCTTTTGCTAAGGGACTGACTTCGACAGGATAGTCGATGATGAATGTAGGTTGAATTAGTTTAGGAACAACTAATTTGTCAAAAACCGCGTACAGCACGTAGCCTAAACTCTGTTGTTCTAACTTAGACAAGTGCAATTCTAGTTTGCTTACAGCGGCGATCGCACTTTCCAAGTCCAAACTGTCAAAATCCAGCCCAAACTCGTCTCTGACAGCTTCTACCATCGTTTTCACTTGCCAGTGTTTGCCGCTGAAACCGGGATATTTTTCGCTGTAGTCGAACTTGCGTTCTAAACTAATCATTTCCCCCTGATTTTCAATTTCTTTGACATCCCCAAATACCGCCGCCGCTGCGAAACAAATCACGTCTTCGACCACTCCTAAAATGTCGAAAACATCAGCATAAGCTTGGTAAACTTCTAAAGAGGTAAACTCGGGATTGTGGGTGCTGTCAATGCCCTCATTTCTAAATGCTTTCCCTAGTTCAAATACTCGCTCGAAACCGCCACAAATTGCTCTTTTTAAGAATAATTCGGGAGCCACTCGCAAATACAAATCCACCTCTAAAGCATTGTGGTGAGTAATGAAGGGCTTAGCAGCAGCACCGCCGTAAATAGCTTGTAGTGTGGGCGTTTCTATTTCGTAAAAATTGGCTTGCCAGAGATAGGAACGGATGCTTTGGACGATGCGGCTGCGAAGCATAAAACGGTTGAGCGCATCTTGGTTGCTTGCCAAATCCATTTCGCGGTGACGGCGGCAAACTTCGGGGTCGTTAATTCCATAATAAGAATCGGGAAATTGAATGGTAGCTTTTGATAAAAGCTTTAATTCCCTCACTAAAATAGAAAGTTCTCCCCTGGGGGTGCGGCAGCCGATACCTTCGACGCCGACAAAATCGCCGACATCGAGCAATTTTTTAATTTGTTCAAAGCTCAAACCGACTTCGCCGGTGACGATTGCTTTCTCGATTTTGAGTTGAATCTTGTCTGTGGCGTCTTTTAAATCGATGAAACCAATTTTGCCGCTGTCTCGCTTGGAAGTGATGCGGCCTGCTAATCGCAGGGAAATTTCTTCGGGGTCACTTTGTCCGTTTTCGAGTTCTTTTCCCGGCTGACTAAATATTTCGCGAACAAGCTTGGCTGTGTGCGATCGCGCGTAGGATTCACTGGGATACGGTTCTATGCCTTGCGATCGCAGTTCGTCTACTTTTTGACTGCGGACTTCGGCTTCACTGAGAGTCATTAGTTATTGCCTGATTAAAATTACAAATATCTGACATCTTGCACTATTCTGGCGATCGTGCGATCGGGCGTTGCTCAAAGCAACGCCCTACAAGAAAATTCACTCTTTGTGGAACAGGCATCTTGCCTGTTCGTGACAAAGCTGCAAGATGTCAGAAACACCAAACTCTATCATAACTGGGCGGCTTTGAGAGGCAATTTGCCAAATAAATAAGTTACATCCTCTCGTAGCCCGATCGCACATAGCCGCACTCGGCCCAGAAATATCTCCGATAAAAATTTACAATCAACTGCACAAAGCGACCGAAACATTAAAAAATTAAGTTGTCTGTCGATCGCAACAGGTGAGATGATATGTAGTGCAGCCTCACGGCAGTTCCATAGAAACTGAACAGCAGAAACGCGAGCGATCGAACTCGGCTCATCGCACCTCTGTCAGAATCGACCACACACACTCTCTCTTAACGTATAAAAACCAGAATTATGGCTGTTGCAACCCAATCACTCGAAGAACTCTGCATCAACTCTATCCGCTTTTTGGCCATCGATGCGGTAGAAAAAGCAAAATCAGGACACCCGGGACTGCCGATGGGCGCTGCCCCTATGGCCTTTGTGCTGTGGGATCGGTTCATGCGGTTCAACCCCAAAAACCCCAAGTGGTTTAATCGCGATCGCTTCGTCCTCTCCGCCGGCCACGGCTGTATGCTACAGTACGCCCTCATGTACTTGACCGGCTACGATAGCGTCACCCTCGACGACATCAAGCAATTTCGTCAGTGGGAATCCAAAACCCCCGGACACCCCGAAAACTTCGTCACCGAAGGCGTAGAAGTTACCACCGGCCCCCTGGGACAAGGAATTGCTAATGCCGTCGGTTTGGCAATGGCAGAAGCTCACCTCGCTGCTAAGTTTAACAAGCCCGACCACACCATTGTTGACCACTACACCTATGTCATCATGGGTGACGGCTGCCACATGGAAGGCGTTTCTGGCGAAGCTTGTTCTTTGGCCGGACACCTCGGACTCGGCAAATTAATTGCCTTGTACGATGACAATCACATTTCTATTGAAGGCGACACCAGCTTGGCCTTTACTGAAGATGTCGGCAAGCGTTTTGAAGCTTACAATTGGCACGTTATTACAGTAGACAATACCGCTCTAGACGAAGATACTAACCTAGAAGCAGTTCACAAAGCTATTGAAGAAGCCAAAAAAGTCACGGACAAACCGTCCATGATTAAAGTCCGTACCATCATTGGTTACGGTTCTCCCAACAAGCGCAATTCTTACAGTGCTCACGGCGCTGCTTTGGGTAGCGATGAAGTGCAAGCAACTCGCGATTTCTTGAAGTGGGAACACGCACCGTTTGAGATTCCTGATGATGCTTTGTCACACTTCCGCAAAGCAGTCGAACGTGGCGCTCAATCTGAGCAAGAATGGCAGAAAGCTTTTGATGCTTATAAAGCAGCATATCCTGCAGAAGCAGCAGAATATGAGCGCACAGTGGCCGGCAAACTTCCTGAAGGTTGGGATAAAGTTTTGCCGACATACAAGGCAGAAGATAAGGCCGATTCGACTCGGAATCATTCTGGAAAATGTTTGAATGCTTTGGCAAGTGTGTTACCTGAACTAATCGGCGGTTCCGCTGACTTGGCATCTTCTAACATGACTTTGCTCAAGGGTGAAAAAGACTTCCAAAAAGGTCAGTACGAAGGACGTAACCTGCGCTTTGGTGTGCGGGAACACGGCATGGGTGCGATCGCCAACGGTATGCTGTTGCACGGCGGTTTAATTCCTTACTGCGCCACTTTCTTGGTTTTTGCTGACTATATGCGGGGAGCAATTCGCCTCTCTGCACTATCGGAAGCTGGAGTTATTTATGTAATGACTCACGACTCCGTAGCCTTGGGCGAAGACGGCCCCACTCACCAACCCGTGGAAACCATCGCTTCTCTGCGAGTAATTCCCGATTTGTTGGTAATGCGCCCTGCAGATGGTAATGAAACATCCGGCGCTTACAAAGTGGCAGTTGAAAGCCGCACCCGCCCAACTTTAATGGCTTTGTCGCGCCAAAACTTGCCTAACTTGGCTGGAAGTTCGATCGAAGGAACAGCCAAAGGCGCTTACATTTTGTCCGACGACGGCGGCACTCCCGACATCATTTTAATCGGCACCGGCGGCGAAACATACCTCTGCGTTGATGCCGCTGAAAAATTGCGCGCCGCAGGTAATAAAGTGCGTGTAGTTTCGATGCCTTGCTGGGAATTGTTCGACTTACAAGATGCCGCTTACCGCGAATCTGTACTACCGAAAGCTGTTACTAAGCGGTTGGCAGTTGAAGCAGGTTCTAGCTTCGGCTGGGGACGTTATTTGGGTTCTGAAGGCGATAGCCTCAGTATTGACAGATTCGGCGCTTCTGCACCGGGTCCCGTTGCTTTAGAAAAGTTTGGCTACACCGTTGATAATGTGGTAGCTAAGGCTCAGGCGCTGTTGGGTTAATAGCAGCAGCATAATTTTTGGTGGGGCGGGCTTCGAGCTCGCCCCATTTTTTATAGCCGAAGGAAGTTCGGCAACGGATTCGCTCGACGGATGTAACAGATGTAACGGATGGATGGAAGAAGGCTTTAGTTATTGAGAAGATAAGGAAGAAGGAAGGAAAAGCTAAAATCCTAAAATCTAAAATCGGCATATAGGGTGTCACTTCGTCATACCTCACATCTTGCCTGTTCCTAAAAGGATTGAGAATAGTGCAAAATATGAGTTATACCCAACCTAGAGCTCGCTACAGCTCGCGAATCATTGAGAATTGCTATATTAAGACTTACGGAAGAAAAACCAGTTTCTACGACAATATTCGGTTTGGCAACGAGGCAACTAACCAGAAACCGGGTTTTTAGCCCCCGGTGCGTTCAAGACTGTATCTTTCAAAAATTTGAGATAGGTTATAAGTCATTGGGTTAAATCACCAATTACCAATTCCCGCTTACCAATTACGAATTACCAATTACTAATTCTCGATTACCCATTCCATTTATGATGATTTGGAATTTTTTAAATCAGTTGTTATTCACCGGGAATTATATTCCTCAAGGCTACTGTTACCTTTGGCAGCGAGAGCTAGTCGCGCTCCATATAGTTTCAGACTCTATAATTGCCCTGGCATACTATTCAATACCGCTATCCCTAATTTATTTTATCGGTCAGCGAAAAGACTTGCCCTTTCGCAACATTTTTTGGCTCTTTGCAGCCTTTATTATCTCCTGCGGCACTACTCATATAATGGAAGTTTGGACGCTTTGGCATCCTGTTTATTGGGTTTCTGGCCTTCTAAAAATTATTACCGCCGCGATTTCTGGTTACACCGCTTTTGCATTAATTCCTTTCGTTCCCCAAGCATTAACTCTCCTGAGTCCAACTCAATTAGGGATGATCGATTCAATACTGCAAAAAGAAATAATTGAACGCCGAGAAACGGAAGCTCGCTATCAAACTTTAACTGAAGCTTCCCCGGTGGGAATATTTTATGCAGATGCAGGAGGAGACTGCTTGTATGTCAACGAACGCTGGTGTCAAATTTCGGGAATAACCTGTGATGAAGCTTTGGGCAAAGGGTGGTTGCAAGGCATTCATCCAGACGACCGCGATCGGGTTTTTTCTGAATGGTATAGCGCCGCGCAGGAGAAATTGCCCTTTAAATCTGAGTACCGCTTTCAAGGTATTAATCACCCTCAAATCAGTTGGGTATTCGGTCAATCTGTCGGTCAAATCGGAGAAAATGGGGATGTTAAAAGTTATGTGTGTACTATTACTGATATTACAGAACGCAAGCAGGTAGAAGAGGAAAATCGACGGCTCAATGAAACTCTGGAGCATCGAGTTGCTGAGCGCACTGCTCAAATCGAAATTTCTAACCACCAATTGCAAAAAGAAATAGCTTACCGCGAAAAAATTGCTCTTACTTTGTTGGAATTGACGCAACTGCAAAATGCAATTCTTAATAGCGCTAACTACACAATTATTTCTACAGAACCCGACGGTACAATTAAAACATTTAATCGGGCGGCAGAGAAACTTTTAGGTTATTCGCTAGAAGAAGTGGTGGGAAAAGTCACGCTAGCAATAATTCACGATCCTCTGGAGATAGCTAAAAGAGCTGAAGTTCTTTCTCATGAATTGGGAGTGAAAATAGAGCCGGGAATTGAAGTATTTTTTGCTTTGCCGTGCCGGGAAATCGCTGACGAAAATGAATGGACTTACATTCGCAAAGATGGTTCGCGGTTTCCGGTACTGTTGTCGGTGACTGCCTTATTTGATAGTAGCGGAAATATTAACGGTTTTTTGGGTATCGGTCAGGATATTAGCGATCGCAAACAAGCTGAAAAAGAGCTGCGCGACCTCACTAATGCCATGCAAAATGCGGTGGAAGGCATTTCGCGGCTGGATATTGAGGGACGCTACGTGAAGGTTAACCGAGCTTACGCTCATAAATGCGGTTACGAACCGGAACAAATGCTTGGCATGGAATGGCAGCTCACCGTACATCCGGGCGATGTTGAGATGATGCTCTCAGCTTATCAGGAAATGGTCATTTCTGGCAAAGTAGAAGTAGAAGCTAGAGGGGTCCGCAAAAATGGCTCGTTTTTTTACAAGCAAGTAACAATGGTAAAAGCTTGGGACGAACAAGGAATATTTAACGGCAACCACTGTTTTATGAAAGATATCACCGAGCGCAAACTAACTGAAACAGCTTTGCAGGAAAGTGAATTCAAGTACAGACAAATAGTTGAATTGGCAGAAGAAGGCATTTGGGTAATTGATAGTAATGGTCTCACGACTTACGTGAACCACGCAATGGCGCGAATGCTCGGGTATAATGAATTAGAAATGTTCGGGCGATCGCTTTTTGATTTCATGGACCAAGCGGAAGAACCACAAGCTATTGATAATGTCGAGCGACGCAAACAAGGTATTCGTGAACAACACGAATTTAAATTCAAAAGCAAGGATGGCAAAGATATTTGGACTGATATGTCTACCAGTCCAGTCATGGACTCCCAGGGTAATCTGCTGTCTTGTTGCGCCTTGGTTTACAATATTACAAGCCGCAAAGAAGCAGAGCAGCAAATGCTGCAACTTACAGAAGATTTGAAGCGTTCCAACGAGGAATTAGAACAATTTGCTTATGTGGCTTCCCACGATTTGCAAGAACCGCTCCGAGCCGTTACGAGTTACACTCAATTGCTTGCCCAGCGCTATCAAGGAAATTTGGACGATCGCGCAGATAAGTATATTCATTATATTGTCGATGGCGCCACCAGAATGCAGCAGTTAATTAACGATTTGTTGGCGTATTCGCGCCTGGGAACGAGGGGTCAGGAGTTTGAGCAGGCGGACTGCAACGCTGTTGTTAAGCAAACTATGTGCAATTTGCAAATTGCGATCGCCGAAACAAAAGCTGTAATCACCTGCGACGCGATGCCAACCGTGATGGCGGATGAATTTCAACTGGTGCAATTATTCCAAAATTTGGTCGCCAACAGCATCAAATTTTGTCGCCAAGATATCCCGTTGATTCATATCGCTGCCCGTAGGCAAGAGAGCGAATGGGTGTTCAGTGTCCGCGATAACGGCATTGGCATTGATCCGCAGTATGCCGATCGCATTTTTATCATTTTTGCGCGCCTGCACTCCCGCCGCCAATATTCCGGTACTGGCATAGGTTTGGCGATGTGCAAGCGCATTGTTGAACGCCACGGCGGTCGGATCTGGGTGGAATCTCAGGAGGGAAAAGGAGCGACTTTTTACTTCACTATTCCTATAATTAGTACCTGAAGCCTCAAAATTCAATTTTGTTTTTATACTCAAAGGGATACGCCGGTTATGAGCGATCGAAGCACTGTTAGACCTATAGAGATTTTGCTGATTGAGGATTCTCCCAGCGATGCCGATTTGGCAATAGAAGTCCTCAGTCAGGGTAAAATATTGAATAACTTGCATTTTGTGGAGGATGGAGTCGAAGCAATCAAGTTTTTGCGCCGAAAAGAACCTTATCTCAGGGTACCTCGTCCCGATTTGATTTTGCTCGATTTGCATCTGCCGAAAAAAAGCGGTATTGAAGTGCTAGAAGAAATTAAAACTGACCCAAAGTTAAAATTAATTCCTGTAGTGATTCTCAGCACTTCAGCAGCGCCCGAAGATATTTTTAAGTCATACTCCCTCCACGCCAACTGTTACATAACAAAACCTGTAGACTTCGTTGAATTTACTAAAGTAGTCAGGTTAATTGAGGAATTCTGGCTGGCAGTCGTCAAACTTCCTCTAAATTAAACGAACAGATGCTTTGCTTATGAATGCTCTAAAAATTTTTAACCTATGGAAATTCTGCTGGTGGATGATTTGCTCAGCGAGGCTGAATGGGGTTTATAAAAGCTGGCGCCCAGTCAATTTTTAACAATTTGCAAATAGTAGAAAATATGGTAGAAGCAAGAGTTTATTGAATAAAGCAGGCTTTTCGCTTCGCCTTCTCGGTCTAATTTAATTCTGCTTAACTTGATTTTGCCTAAAAAAAAGGTTAAAAATATTGATATAACTCAACTCAACACTCAAGTTAAAAATGATTCCGGTGGTAATTATGACAAGCGAATTTATTGATGGTACCCGCCACGTGATTTATCCGTGGAATCAATCCAAAATCTAAAATCTAAAATCCTCAAGCCCCCCAATTTATCCGTGGGGTCAATCCAAAATCTAAAATCTAAAATCTAAAATCGAATGACAACCTCAGCAGCCGATCAAGAGATGCTCAAGTCTTATGCCCTGTCAGCCCGGTGCTACATCACTGAGCCTATCGATTTTAGTCAAGTTGCTAAGCTGGTGAGATGGATTGAGGATTGGTGGCTGGTGGTGGTGACAGTTCCCAAATAATAATTTTCAAGTTGAAAATGGTAAGGGAAAGGAAAAAAGTTTAACCTAAGATTGATAGAGTAAAATTTTTATAGTCAAAAACGTCTAAGCTATGTGGATTAAGATTCTGTTAGTAGAAGACAATCCTGCTGATGCTGATTTGCTTGCAGAACTGTTAGAAGTATCTGTCGGCGTCGAGTGGGAACTGGTGTCTGTTGAGTTCCTGCATGAAGCGAGCGCACAACTGTGTAAACAACCCTTTGATGTCGTTTTGCTCGACCTTTCTTTGCCCGACAGCCGCGGTTTGGAAACGCTAACTCGCCTGCGAGAAGTTGCTCCTGATGTGCCAATGGTGGTAATGACAGGCTTGGATGATGAGGCGATCGCCCTCGAATCAGTTCGCTTGGGAGCTCAAGACTATATTGTTAAAGGTCAAATTACTACTCAATTATTAGTGCGGACGATCCGCTATGCGATCGAACGTTCTCAAACATTTCAAATGCTGCGGGAAAGCGAGCGCCGCTTTCGGGCGATTTTTGACTCGTCGTTTCAGCTAACCAAGCTGCTGACTCCCGAAGGAATTGTGCTGGAAGTCAACGAGACAGCCCTCGATTTTGCCGGATTGCGATCGGAGGGTATTGTGGGCCGCCCGATTTGGGAAATGGCGATTTGGGCCCAGTCGCCACAGGTTTCCGAACAATTGCAATGCGCGATCGGCAAAGCAAGTCGCGGCGAGTTTTTCCGCAGCGAAATCGACTTGTTAGGCAAAAGTGGTCAAATCATGACAGTTGATTTCTCACTGAAACCTGTTAAAAATGAGACAGGAAAAATTTTGCTGCTGATAGCGGAAGCCCGTGACATTAGCGATCGCAAACGAGCAGAAGCGGAAATTCTCAAAGCCCTCGCACGAGAAAAGGAACTTTCAGAACTGCGAGCTAAATTTGTCACAATGGTTTCCCACGAGTTCCGCACACCTTTGACAACCATCCAATTTTCCGCTGGATTGCTGCAAGATTACAGTTCTCAGTGGACTCAAGATAAAAAATCTACTCATTTTGTGCGGATTCAATTAGCAATTAAACGCATGACAGAGTTATTAGAAGATATCCTCGTAATTGGCAAAATCGAAGCCAATACCTTGCAGTTTCAACCGATTTCCTTAAACCTCGAAAAATTTTGCCGTCAACTGGTAGAAGAGCAGCAGCTCAACGACAGCAACCAACACCCGATCGCCTTTCAATATGAAGGTGGCAACTGCGAGGCTCAAATGGATGAAAAACTGTTGCAGCAAATTTTGGGAAATGTCCTCTCAAATGCCATCAAATATTCCCCCGTAGGCAGTCCAGTTTCTTTGCATCTCAACTGTCAAAACAACGAAGCTGTATTCCAAGTTCAAGACCAGGGCATCGGCATTCCCCAAGCCGATCGAGAGCGGATATTAGAAACTTTTTACCGCTCTCCAAATGTCGGCACTATTTCGGGAACAGGTCTCGGTTTAGCAATTGTGAAGAGGGCTGTGGAACTTCACGGCGGTCAACTTGCGATCGAGAGTCAAGAAGGAAAAGGCACAACTTTCACTATTACCTTGCCTTTAATTTGTACTCCTCGTCAATAACAAATGAATTATCAACTATACATATCCGTAATTTAACGATTAATTAAGCCCCTAACAAACAAACTTATCAAGTATCTGAACCCAGATTTTTCCCACAAACTACTAACTCAAAGGAGCTATCACCATGGCTAAGATTTTGGTAATAGAAGACGAAGAAGCGATTAGAGAGAATATTTTAGAGTTGCTGGAAGCCGAGAATTTTGAAGGAATAGGAGCGATTAACGGCAAAGTCGGCATCAAATTGGCGATCGAACGAATCCCTGATTTAATTTTGTGCGACATGATGATGCCGGAAGTAGACGGTCACGGCGTCCTCAAAGCTTTGCGTTCGGAACCCTTGACTGCCACAATTCCGTTTATTTTCCTCACAGCAAAAGCCGATAAAGTTGACATTCGCACGGGCATGGAACTGGGAGCTGACGATTACATTACTAAGCCATGTACGCCGCAAGAACTGCTAAAAGCCATTGCTATTAGACTTGAAAAACAAAAAACAATTAGCCGACAATCTCAAAAGACGCTAGACGAATTACGCACTAATATTAGTATGTCGCTGCCCCACGAATTGCGGACTCCTTTGAATGCAATTCTGGGTTTCTCTGAGCTAATTTTGTCAGAATATCAGGTCTTAGAGGAAGCAGATATCTTAGAGATGATTGGTCAAATTCAAACTTCTGGTCATCGCTTGTATCGACTCATTCAGAACTTTTTGCTGTATGCAGAACTGGAGATAGCAGCTACAAATCCCGAACTGTTAAAGGAGATGCGAAACAGCGAATTTAGCTGTGTAAAATCTTTGCTGAGTCAAAAAGCGCGCCAGCAAGCAAAACACGCGAATAGAACAGACGATTTACAATTAAACTTGCAAGATTCGTCGGTTGCTATTGATTCTGTCAGACTAGCAAAAATTGTTGAAGAACTCTTGGATAATGCCTTCAAATTTTCTTTAGAAGGAACGCCTGTTTTATTAAGCACTTTCGTCGAAAATCAGACTTTTATTCTGTCTGTCAAAGACCAAGGCCGTGGCATGACTACCGATCAGATTGCACAGCTAGAAGCTTACAGGCAGTTCGATCGCAAACTTTACCAACAAGCAGGTTTGGGATTGGGACTGGCGATTGTTCAACGCCTTGTAGAATTGCACGGAGGAGAATTTAAAATAGAAAGTTTGCCGCAGCAAGAAACCATAGTTTCCGTTTCCCTGCCTGTCTAAACAATGATTATACCAGTTTCCCAAAAGAATACAACTGTAGGCAAACTCCCAAGCCTTATGGCATAAGTCATTCCCTATTCTCAAATCTAAACTCTCAAATGGTATTATGCAGGAGCGATCGCTCCTTTCAGACACCGCTGCAGATAAATTTGAGCTACCTTATCATTAGGGTTGATTTCCAAGCAGGCCGAAAACCATCTTTTAGCTTCGACACACTTGTCACTATTGTAGAGTACCAAAGCTTGCTCAAAGATTGTCTTTGTCTCTAACTTTTTCTGTCGTAACTCTGGCGGATCGGCCGCAAATACTTCATAAACTGTTACCATTCGCGATTTGCCTTTAACTGCTACGCGATCGATCAACCTAAAATCATAAATATCGTTCAACTGTATAAAAGTATGGTGAGTAATTAACATGGAAACTCCATACTCTTTTGTCAAATTTTCCACACGAGAGGCTAAGTTTACCGCATCGCTAATCACGGTGCTATCCATCCGACTTTGGCCGCCAACCGTGCCTAACATCAAAGAACCCGTATTGATTCCTATGCCAATTTTCAGCGGCGGGCGATCGGGTCGATTGCGACTAATATTATACTCATTAAGCTCTTCTAGCATAGCAATTCCAGCTTTCACAGCATCATCCGCACTGCCATCAAACAGCGCCATAATCGCATCGCCCATGTATTTATCAATAAAACCAAAATTATTAGTAATTGCCGGTTCCATTCGCGACAAATAACCATTGATAAATTGAAAATTCTCTTCGGGATTCATCCTCTCTGAAAGAGAAGTGAAATCGCGGATATCTGAAAACAGCACCGACATTTCTTTCTGTACCTGATCGCCTAATTTGACTTCCAGAATACTTTCATATCCCAGAAAGTGGAGAAATTCGTGCGGCACAAACCGCCCGTAAGCATCTGTTAAATTTTCTTCTGCTGCTAAAGCTTTTTGTAACTCGTCTGTGAATTGGCGGCGTTCGGTTTCTACCTCTAGACGTTCCGTGATGTCTTGAAAAGCGGCGATCGCGTAAACTATGTTTTTCCGTTCGTCGTAGATTGGAGTCGCCCAAACCTCGATCGGCACAATCCGATCCGACCCATGAACTTCTAGATCGTCCATACGCACAAATTCTCCCCGCAACGCCCGAACAATCGGTTGGCTATCCCTCGGATACAATTGATTAGTTGCAGCGTCGTAAAAATGATAAGCTTCAGGAAATTGGTCAGTACCCCCATCAAAAATTAAACCTTGGGCTAGTATCCTTTCCCCCCAAGAATTCATGTAAAAAGGTTTCCCCTTACCATCGACAACAAATATTCCCACTGGCATCGCTTCCAGGAATTGAGTCAATCGACTTTCGTTTTCTGACAGTGCCTCATTTAACTTTTCTTCGGCTGCCAAAGCTTTTTCTAAATCATTAGTAAACCTGATTCGTTCTACTTCTACCTGTCTTTGCAAACTAATATCCTTAGCAAAACCCTGATAGTAAAGCACTTCACCGTTAGCATCATAAACGGTGCGCGCATACTCAGAAATCCAGATGATGCTGCCATCTCGACAGTAAACCTGAGACTCAAACTCACACAGAGTACCATGCTGTTTCATCAGCGCCAGAAACTCTTGACGGCGGTTCGGTTCCACGTACAATTGCTGCTGAATATCATTAATACTTTCTATCAATTCTGATGCGGAATCGTAGCCGTAAATTTCCGCCAGAGCAGGATTCGCACTGATAAAATGTCCGTCCGGAGTCGTCTGAAAAATACCTTCTAGAGCATTTTCAAATATCCCGCGATACTTCTCTTCAGCTTGAATTAACGCCGCTTCAGCTTCCTTGCGTTCAGTTATGTCACTAAAAGCAATAATCGCATAGGAAATGTCGCCTGTAGAATCATAAATTGGAGTTGCCCAACTCTCTACAGGAGTAATCTTATTAGCTGTACGAATTTCTACACCCTCAGTCCGCACATTTTCGCCCCTAAGTGCCCGCATAATTGGCAATTCTTCCACGGGGCATCTCTGATTAGTCCCTGTTTTATAGAATTGATAAATTGCTGCTTTTTGCTCTGAATTAATATGCGGCACAGTGCCTTTGCCAAATACATCCCGCGCTTTCTGATTAGCGTAGAAAGATTGCCCGTTTGCATCAAGTACACACACGCCCAATGGCATAGCTTCTAGATATTGCGTCAAGCGACTTTCGTTTTCATGGAGTTTGGCAATCAGCATTGCCTGCTTGCGGTTTAATTTTACCAACTCCTGATTCATTTCCTGAAGTTCTCTTTGTTTTTCCGCTAATTGTTTCTCTTGAAAATATTTATATATGGCCTCAGTAACAGTTAATTTTAAGTCATCACATTGCCAAGGTTTAGGTATATACCGGTACAATTTAGCATAGTTAATAGCATTGGCTACCGCATCCAAATCTGCCTGCCCCGTCAGCATGATCTTAAGACAGTTCGGCGAGATAGCATGAACGCTCCTTAATAGTTCGTCTCCTTTCATACTAGGCATAATATGATCCGAAATAACCAAAGGAACTTCATACTGTTCTGCTAAAAGTTCTGACAGTAGCTCTAAAGCTTCTTCCCCACTTTGAGCCGTTTCAATTAAATATTTATCTTCAAAGGCTTTTAGCAGGTCTATTTCCAGACTATCGAGTATAGTCTGCTCATCATCGACACAAATAATCACTGGTTTTTTCATAAATTTGCTAGACCAGACTTAATCGCTTCAATTAATTCTTGATTTTGCCAAGGTTTTTCTATGAAAGCATGAAGATTTGCTTGAGTTTTTGTGCGCTCTATTGCTTCTTGGTCTGCTTGTCCTGTCAGCATCACTGTCACAATTTGCGGATATTTTTGATGAATTTTAATCAGCAACTCATCTCCTTTCATTCCGGGCATCAACCAATCAGAGACAATTACTAAAATGTTAACCTCAGCTTCACATAGCTCTTCAATAATTTCCAGGGCTTCGGCAGCACTTTCAGCAAATTCGCAAAGATATTTACCGTTAAATGCCTGTTGCAGTTCAATTTCCAGACTTTCCAACACTCCTACTTCATCGTCCACACACAAAATTGCTGATTTAGACATCGCTAGTTTCCTTCTTTAGTGTGGCAGGGTGAACCCCCATGGGCAGTACACCATTTTCCAAATTCTACATTCTGCGCGGGTAGACTGCAAATTTTCGCCCCCGACTTCAGTCTCCGGCGCTTTACCTACTCAGTTAAATTAATCGGCAAAGACACGGTAAATGCTGTTTTACCGGGCATCGACTCCACATCAATTTTACCCTGATGTTTTTCCATTATTTTTTTGACAATATCCAGCCCCAACCCGCTGCCTTCTCCCGCAGGTTTGGTAGTAAAAAAAGGCTCAAAAATTTTCGGAATAATCTCTGGTTGCATCCCTTTACCGCTGTCACTAATTTTTACCAAGACGCTGGTATCTTGTTGTACCGCGTCAATTGTTAAAGTTCCTTGATTGTCCATCGCTTGTAAGGCATTGTGAATTAAATTTGTCCAAACTTGATTGAGTTCGTCGGGATAACACAGTACCACAGGCAATTGATCTTGATAGTTTCTGACAACTTCCACACCCTGCTTGATTTGGTTTTGATAAAGAGTTAATACAGTTTCAAGTCCATCCGTAATATTCACTTGTATTTTTTCCCCATTTACATCGTAACGCGCATAATTTTTCAGGGCAAAGACGACTTTTGCAGCGCGTTCAGTAGCGGTAGCGATGGTTCGGGCGCTTCTGTGAATGCTAGCAAAGTCGTAGGCTGTTTTGATAATATTTTCGCTGTCAGGATCTTTGAGCAACGACAAGAATTCTTGCAGATTTCCTTGCAATCCGATATTGACTAAAATGCTAGCAAGGCTGTCATAATTGTCAATGCCTTCCGACTCTAGTTGCTGCTTCACGTCTTTTTTCAATACCCGTTTTTCTCTAGTAGATAAAGAGTAATTTTGTTGACTAGAACTGTACATCAAACGCAAGAAATCTTGCTGGCGTTCTGCTGACAGTTCTTTAAAAAAAACTGGCAACCTTTCTAGATTGTTATCCAAAAAGCTGGTAATATTTCCAATAGACGACCGAATCGCCCCCAACGGCGTATTAATTTCGTGAGCAATGCCCGCAATCAGTTGCCCTAATGCCGCCATTTTTTCCGATTGCACTAATTGATTCTGAGTAGCTTGCAGTTGGTCTAAAGTAACTGTAAGTTCATTGTTTTTCTGTTGAAGTTTTTTTCGCAATTGGCATATTGCTAAATGGGTTTCTACCCTCACTAGAACCTCTTCCACCTGAAAGGGCTTGGTAATATAATCTACCCCGCCCACAGCAAAGGCTTTGACCTTATCAAGTACGTCATTAATCGCGCTAATAAAAATCACCGGGATGTCGCAAGTTCGTTCATCAGCTTTGATTTTTTCGCACACTTCATATCCATTCATTTCGGGCATCATAATATCCAGCAAAATCAAATCGGGAGGCATACCTTTTGCCGCCGAAAGCGCTAACTCGCCGCTAGGTACTGGGCGCACTTTATAGCCCTTGCTGTTCAAAATTCCGGCTAGCAGCCGCAAATTAGCTGGGGTGTCATCAACTACTAAAATATTACCGCGATCGGTGCTAGGAATGTCGTTATTCATGTGATATTGCTTGAGATATTAACTTTAAAACTTTGTCGTACTCAAAATTTTCCATACAATTTGCGATCGCACCTGCCGTTACTGCATCCTTTAATCGAATTTGCTCTATCAAGGTATCAATTAAATCCATATCTGCATTCAGTATTGCTAGCTTTAAATCAGCTACCAGTGAATCAGGCAATTTTACGAAATCAGCCACACTCATTGCGAGATCGCCTTCTTTGATTGCCGATAAATTAGTTGGACCCGGCTCTTCATAAATATAGCGCACTCCGATATGTTTGTGCATCGCATCAAAAATATCGGCTTCCCGGAAAGGCTTCCTCATAAAAGCATCGCAGCCCGCCGACAAAATAACTGCTCGTTCTTCCTCCAAAACGCTCGCTGTCAGCGCAATAATCGCAGTAGCTTGACCTTTAATAGTACCTTTAATGTATTGCGTAGCTTCGTAGCCGTCCATCACAGGCATTCTCATGTCCATCCAAATTAGATGCGGTCCCCAACTATCCCAAATCTCAATAGCTTCTTGACCGTTAGTAGCTTCTTTTAGTTCAAAACCTAGAGGAGAGAGGATTTTAATTAACAGTTGGCGGTTGAGCTGTTTATCGTCTACTATCAAAATTCGATAGGTGTGTTGGTTGGGAACCAGGGCTATAACATTCCGGCTCGATTTTTGGCTTTCAATATCAGCCGCATCGACCGCAATAACTTGAATGTCGAACTTAAAATTAGTTCCCTTACCAACAGCAGAACAGACGCTCATTTCGCCGCCCATTAATTCCACAAATTTGCGACTGATGGGCAATCCCAATCCAGTACCTTCTTGCGAATCTTTGCCTGTCTTGGTTTGCACGAAAGGTTCAAAAAGATCGTCTAATTCATTGGTAGAAATACCGGGACCAGTATCCTCGACTTCAAAATGAAGGAAGAAGGAAAAGGTAGAAGCTGCATCGTCATTTGGGGTTGCAATGATCTGGTTGTTGGACGGACTGACTTGAGATATTTTAACACCATTAATGGCGGAACTTTCTGTATTTTTTGATACTTCAGACTGCTCAAAGTTTCCCCCTTCTGTCTGCTGATTTTTGCCGAATGACTGCTTGCCAACTCTGACCGCTACACCGCCCTCATCGGTAAACTTAAGAGAGTTATTGAGCAGATTAATTAAGATTTGCCGCAACTTTAAATCATCAGTTTCTATGTATTGTGGCACATCGGGACTGCGGTCAAAAACCAACTGCAAGTGCTTGTCATCTGCTTTGAGTTGAAACATATCTTCCAAGTCGTTTAGCAGGCGATAGAGGTCGAATTTTTGGGGATTGAGGGTGGTACGCCCCGATTCAATTTTAGATAAATCCAGCACGTTATTAATCAGGGTAAGGAGGTGTTCTCCGCTGCTGCTAATTATGCTAATATTTTCTTGATGCTCTGGGGATAGAGTTTGGCTGCGAGTCATCAGTTGGGAAAAGCCGAGAATTGCATTGAGAGGCGATCGCAATTCGTGGCTCATGTTAGCAAGAAAGGTGCTTTTAGCTTGATTTGCTACTTCCGCTTTGTCTTTAGCTACAGCCAATTCTCCCGTCCGCTCTTGCACTCGCTGTTCTAAAGTTTCAAAAGATTGTTGCAGTTGTTGAGCCATGCTGTTAAATGACTTGGCTAATTCCCCCAATTCGTCGGAGCGTTCGCTTTCTACTGTTTTGTCCCATTCACCTTTAGCAATATTTTTGGCTGCTGTATTTAAGCTCAAAATAGGATTTGTCACCCACTGAGAAGTCAGAATGCCAATCACCACAGCTACTCCTAAAGCTGCGAAACAAAGCAAAACCGCTGTGCGGGTATTGGCATCGATTTCTTTGGTGAAATCTGCTTCGGGAACAACTACGACAATCACCCAGTCTAAACCTTTGCCGTCTTGGAACGGCAAGACTTTTAAAAATTGTCGCTTGTCATCTATTTCAAAGCTCAATAACTCGGTTTTTTTAATTTCGTCTAATTTTTTAAAATTTGCAGTCAAATATTTAGCTGTCGCTTGAGTAAAAGGGTTGCTGCTTTCTTCTACTTTAAACAATTGTCTTTTATTACCTTTAGTGCGAAACGGTTTTTCTGTTGTGGAAGTTGCTAACAAAGTACCCTGGCGATCTATAATAAATGTTTGACCTGATTTGCCCACTTTGAGACTGTTGAGAAATCTTCCCAAATGGTCGAGACGCAAGGCAGTAAATAAGACTCCTTCTAGCTGATTTTCGTCGCTGTATACGGGTTGGATAGCGCTGATAAGTAATGTTGGTTCTAGTAAGGAAACAAAAACCGAACTCCAAGTTGGTTTGCCGATTTTAACGGCTTTTTGGTACGCAGGATGTTGCAGATTATCATAGTTTTTGGCAATCGTGGTAACTGTAGTGCGATCGCCTCGCTCGTTTGTATTGTAAGAATTAAAATTTAACCCAGTAGATGTTTCTATCACATTAATCATTCGGGAGCCGTTAGAAAGTTGTTGACCGGCTCTATAATCTCCCTTATTGTTGCCAACCGAGGTAAAATTGATATATGGATATAATTGTACTTGCCGCCAAAGATATTTCTCCCAAGCTGATAAATTATCCATCTTTAACAAGCCGAGCTTGACAGCATCCAGCTTGGTTTGATTGATTTGATGGGGAGTTGTCAGGTAAACTTGCAGGTTTTGCTCGACACGCAAACTGACCTCGCTCATTAACTGACTGGCAAGGTTATTAACTGCTTTTTGTCCGTTTCTAAAAGACAGATATCCTACGAGGCCCACGGTTCCCACGATTTGCAATACAAATGGAACTATGAGAACAGTTCGCAGCGGTAATTGGTCTAAAATTTTAGAAACCATAAGATTGAGGGGTTTGGTGAACTTAGTCTACAACCGTCTTTGCAGAACCTGTCTTAACAGCAGCACCATTTATTTACTGCCGCTTAGCTAGGGGGAATTGATGCGAGCTATTTTAGCTGTGGTAGATGCTCGACCCCGATCGAATGTGAACCTAATGTTTGCTCGATTAAAGTCTATTATTTTACCCATTGTCGTATTATTGTTACCATTTAGCTAAAAGTTGCAGTCTCTAGCTGCCAGAACAGCCTGATATTCGATCGCACGGGCGAGTTTAACCCGCATGGGTCAAGCGGTTTGGAGGCCGGCCAGGAAATTTGCGATCGGCACTCGCCATTTTCGGCAAGACGTGTTATGATGTAAAAAGTCGAGGGCACGTAGCTCAGTGGATAGAGCATCAGGTTCCGGTCCTGAGGGTCGGGGGTTCAAATCCCTCCGTGCTCACTTTCTATGTCTTTTGCGGAGTAAGGGTTTCAGGTTAATCATATTACCGATCGTCCTATTTTCCGCTCAAATTTCGCTCCTGTCGGTTCCTAGTATCTCCAAAACCACCTCCATATCTGCCAAGTTTGCGCCGGACTTTTTGCGTCTGGTCTTCAACTGGTTGAGCAAGTCGGCTGGCTCTGGAAATTCTGGGACGGTCGGAGCCGAGTTTTCCAATCGCTCCGTGCTCATTTAAATTTATAGAATGACTGATTTTGAGAGACCGGGGATAAATTTTTATCCTCGGTCTCAATTGTTGTGATTTAAGCGTCAGTGTCAAAAATCGAATCGCCACTGTACTCGCATATCGCGGACTGATTCCGCCCCTGTTCCTTAGCACGGTACAGTGAACGATCGGCGATCGCAATTAAGTCAACCGATGATAGTTCCGAAATCGGAATCAAGTTGGCGATACCCATACTAATAGTAACTACATCGCTCACATCAGAGGTTTTGTGAGGAATATGTAAAGCTTGAATAGCAGCGTGAATCCGTTGGGCCACCGAACTCGCTCCTTCAAGATCAGTATTAGGCAAAATGATGGCAAATTCTTCTCCGCCGTAACGCGCCACCAAATCCGCTGGACGGTACACCACCTCTTGCACAGTCTGAGCAAGTTTGAACAGACAATCATCCCCCATTTGATGACCGTAGCAATCATTATAACGTTTGAAATAATCCACATCAAACAACAAAAGAGAAATAGGTTTTTGTTCCCGGTATAGCCGCTGCCATTCATGCTCTAAGCGGTCATTAAAACAGCGGCGATTAGCAATTTGAGTCAACCCATCAATATTTACCACTTGTTCTAAGAGGTGAGTAGCGCGGGCTAGTTCTTCGTTAGAGAGTGCCAGTTGTTGATTAATTTCTCTCATGCGCGCTTGGGCCTGCTGCCTTTCTGCCAATTCCTTCTGCAACTTCTGAAAAATATCCGCTTGTTTAATGGCGATCGCTAACTGATTAGCAATCTGTTTAACAAGGTCAACTTCAAATTCTTCCCATTGCCGAGGAGCAGAACATTGATGAATACATAACAACCCCCACAAATCTTGTCCATTGAGCAACGGCGCAACTAAATTAGCCCGAACCGGAAATTGTTTCCAAAGAGCGCGGCAACAGTGTTGAAGGTCAATCTTATTGATATCTTCAACTACCTGCATTCTCCATTCTTTATATGAATCAGGACCTTGTTCACCACCACACGGGTCGTTAAATTGATTTCGGCTTACCAATTTACATCCTTCGCCTACGGATTCTGAAACAAACTCACCATATCCAAATTTACTGTCAGGATCGAACTTAAATATGCCAACACGCTCGGCATCAAGAAACAGGCGAATCTCCTGCGAAGCAATCTCAAAAATTGTAGACAAATCAAGAGATTGACGGATGTGTTGAGTAATCTCTTGAAGTAATATCGCTTTGTCGTACTGTTGCCGCAGAGCAATTTCCGCTTGCTTTTGGGCGAGAATAGCTGCCTCTGCTGCTTTTTTTGCTTTAATAATTTCACCTTCGTATAGGATACGCTGGCGAATACAGATCAAGATGCAATTGTTGACGAAGCTTCCCCCCTTCTCCCGACGCACAGCGTTGATCAGCATAGGTATATCACTACCCTGCTTTGACCTTAATGAGAAGTAAATTTCCTCTACTTTACCGTCGAGCTTCAACAGGGGGAAGAAATGGGTTTGAAAAAAAATCCGGCTGGCCATTGGCAGAATGGAGTCCATTTTCCGTTCCCGCAGTTCATCGGTTTCGTATCCGAGTAATTGCAGTAATGTGGCGTTGACCATTACGATCGTACCATCGTCAGCAAACGAGAGGAATCCACAGGGTGACGTGTTGAGTAGCTCGTCTATCTGGTAGGTCATGTTTGCCATACAAATCAGGTAGTATGAGGTGCACTCAAATACTCCTTAATCATGTCGATCGTCTCTTGTGGATGACTCAGGTGCGGGCAATGTCCCGTAGCTTTCATCAGCCGTAGCCTACTTTTAGGCAGGTGGCGCTGAAGGTAATGCCCTACCTCGGTGGGAGCAATCACGTCATCAGCGCATTGCAATATCAGTGAAGGTACTGATACCTTGGGTAAATCACTGCGATTGTCAGAGTAAAAAGTTACCTCCGCAAAGCGACTTGCAATCACCGGATCAGTGGAGCAAAAACTTGTCTCAAGTTCCTCACTTAACTCAGGACGGTCCTGATTCTGCATCACCATTGGCGCCAGAAAGCTTGCCCAACCAATGTAATTTTTCTCCATGATATCGAGAAGATCCTCAATATCTTTGCGCTCAAACCCTCCGTAATAATTTGGTAAATCATTGATGTAGCAGGGTGAAGGCCCTACGAAAATCAGGCGATTAAAGTAATTAGGAGCTTGAATTGAGGACAGAAGGCCGATCATACTGCTGACCGAATGACCGACAAAAATCACATCCGTCAACGCCAATTCTTTACAAATATCGAGGACATCCTGAACATAGCCATTGAGGTCGCTGTACCGTTCATAACTGTAGGCACTAATATCAGACTGTCCCGAACCTACATAATCAAATAGGATGATTTTGTAGTCCTTCTCGAAAGCCGGTGTTACGAAACGCCACATATTTTGATCGCACCCAAATCCATGAGCAAATATCATCGTCTGGGTGCCTTGTCCAAACACTTTTATATTATTCCGTAAGAAAATTTTTTTAGTCATTTGATCGACACGAGCATTAAATTAATTATAAGACTTTGGCGCGCTTTCATGAGGGAGGATTGATGATCCCACATAGTGGTGGACAACAATTCAGGATATCGGATTAATTGAATTGCAAACTCAGCAATAGCCGTCTTCCTCAACATATAATGCAGCCCAATTTCCTAGGCGCTAGCTTGTAACTATTCCCATTGCGCTGGGGTTTCCATTCCTTCGGCAATTGTGCTCGATTTAAGCCATCTGGGATTACAACTATGGGTTTGTGAATTCCGCGCTCGCTCGGAAGGCTGGCTAAATCGTGGACAAGTGAGGGATCAATTTTGAGCGACTTCATCAGAAAATTTTTCAGCTTGTTAAAAGCAGCATAGTCAGGCCCACCATCATCCACAAAAATCCCAATACCACGCTTTGATAATTGGCTCAAAACATTGTATGTAATGTCAAAATTAAGCATCATTGTCGTTTCGGTAATCTCTAGCCCTAGATATTTCGGCTTCATCGGGGTGCGCTCAAGGATGCGATCGCTCTTAGCGATTAAAGTCGGTTGGCTGAGTTGACGTGCCGACAGATTCACCGCGATATTAGGCAGAATTAGTCCTGCTGCTAGCCACTGCTGATATTGCCAGCAAGCTTGCTCTAAAATCCATTTGCTCTTCGGGCCAAATCAATCCTGTTTTTTCGGCGATGGCAATACATCGATGGCGATGAATCCAACCTAGTTCAGGAGAATACACTCCTACTATAACTTTAACACCAGCAAGGCTACCTGTTTGCCAATCGAGCTGAGGTTGATCATACAGCAAGTATTGGCTTTCCCAGCACAATTAAAGAGATTTGCGATCGCCAGGGTATTGGATTTTGCCCAAGGTATTGTTGCTGTGTAAAAACTATAGGTATTTGGTTCTAGAGGCAATAAAAGCTCATATTTCCGCAATTAAGAACCTGTAAAACATTGTCGCGGTTGCTATAAATATTCACAAACTCCTCAAATTAAAAAAGTTGGGTTTCCTAGCTCAACCCAACCTACTTTTAACAACGATGAATTACTGCTAACCCTCAAATATCCTCATCGTCTTGACCTTGCACACCCTGGAGAATCCGCGATAGCTCACTCTTCTCATTAATCGTAATCCGAGTCGGAGAACCGCTGATAATCCGTTCGTAACCACGGAACGAATCTTTAATTTGTGGGCCTCTTTCAGTAATTGTGTATTCCCGAATTCCTTTGTCATGCCACGAACCACGCATCTTAAACACATTAATTGCCCGCGACATTTCTCCTCGAATCTCTACATACTGCAGCATAATAATCGTGTCAGTAATTGTAGAAATATGGGAGTCCGTAATCGAATTAGAACCCATAAACTGGTCGCTTGTATTCGTAAAAAAGCCGGTTATTTCTTCCTGCTTCGCAAAACCTGTCACTCCGATCACAAATTGCCTGAAAGCATTATTGCTGACACCTCTAGCTAAGGCAGACAGCGAGTCTATAGCAATTCGAGAAGGTTTGAACTCAGCAATTTCTGATTTAATAGTCTGCAAGTGGTCTTCCAAACCGGCAGATTCCGGGTAAGTACACAGCAGCTTCAGCATTCCTTTCTGTTCCATTTCCTCAAAATCAATGCCCCAAGAATAAGCATTGCGGAACAACTGAGCCCGCGACTCTTCATAGGCAAAAAGCAGCGCCCGATTGCCGTTCATACAAGCATTCTGCAAGAACTTGCTCACTAACAGCGTTTTTCCGGTTCCCGTTGCACCCGTAGCCAAAATAATCGAGTCTTTGAAGAAGCCGCCACCGCACATCTCATCGAGAGTTTTATCGCCGGAAGAAACCCGCACGTTTGAAGACTTTTGAGTTAATCGCATCGCCCCCAATGGGAAAATATTAATTCCGTCATTAGTCATAGTAAAAGGATATTCGCCCTTCATGTGAGTTGTACCGCGCAACTTCAAAATTTCGATGGTGCGGCGGCGGCGTTCTCCTTCCAATACGTTGCGAACAATTACCACATTATCCGACACAAACTCTTCCACCCCAAACCGCGCCACTGGGCCGTATTCTTCCACCCGTTCCGTAGTCATAACTGTAGTTGCTCCGACTTGTTTGAGGCGGGCAACTAAGCGAAAAATTTCCCGGCGCACCACCGATGCAGCATCGTACTGCTGAAATACGGCGGTAACAGAATCTATTGAAACCCGCTTGGCTTTGTACTTGCGAATGGCGTACTGAATTCGCTCGATTAAGGCTGATAAATCAAAATTTCCTACGATATCTTGACCTTCTGGATCGGGGGAAGCGTCCAAAATAAATAGCTTGCCTTCCTCGATTAACTGTGCCAAATCCCAACCGAAACTGCAAGCATTTTTAATAATATCTGTCGGAGATTCTTCAAAAGTTACGAAAACTCCAGCTTCGTCAAAATGGGTAATTCCATTATAGAGAAATTGTACGGCAAATAAAGTTTTTCCCGTTCCTGATGTGCCGCTGACTAGGGTGGTTCGGCCGATGGGCATTCCGCCGTGACTGATGTCATCGAAACCCTCAATCATCGTGCGAATTTTTTCAACTCCTGCCGTTACCAATCCTTCTCGTTTAACCGTTTGACTAATTTCATTCATGTCGATTTTTGTCAACTCTCAGTATTCTTTAGTTGTCACTCATTAACCGCTGATCATGAGTCTTTGTACCCAGCTTTTAGTTTTGGCTCTTGCTCAATAACTAATGACTGGTGACTGCTAACTAATGACCCCGCCCAAAAACCGATACCGTGCGACGTATTCCTGTCGTGGAAAGATAAAAATTTTAGACTTTTGTTCAACATCCCAGATTCATCTGTAGAGTAAATCTAAAATCTAAAATCGTTCGACGCTCGCGCGACTCGAGGCTTCGACGCTCGCGCACGCCAAACCGAAGTCTCAAATCTAAAATCGACTGACTCTCACCTGATGATCTTATGAATTCAGGTCTTCTTCGCGAAGTTCTTCATAGAGCAAATCTAATCCTATCAGAACTTTCTCACGATCGGACAAATCGCCAATAATTTTTCGCACCGGTGGCGGCAGGATTTTGGCCAGCGTGGGGGTTGCCAATATTTTGTCCTCTTCTGCTAGCTGAGGATTTTTGAGAACATCTATGACTTTCAGCGCGTAGACGCCTTGAAATTCTTGTTCGAGGATGTCCTTTAGGGTTTTCAAAGCTCGCACTGAGTTGGGAGTATTCCCAGCAACGTACAGCTTCAGAACGTAGGTTTTCTTCAGAGGAGTCATGAACTTTTTTAAATGTTGAGTATTAGTTGTCAGATGTTAGTTGTAGTTGTTATTTGTCTTAAATCTGCTGTTCTTTGTTATTTTATAATAATTGCAGCCTCGCGATCGCGCGCGTGTTTGTCGGCTCGTTTCTTTTTTGTTAGATTCTACCTTCTACCTTTTATTTCTTAAATTATGCGGAATCCCTTCTACACTCTACCTTGAGAGGCATCTTTCGGAATCGATCGCCGATACATCTCGCACATATGAGCGATCGCGTCAATCAGGGTCAAACGGTAATCAAGCAATATTTCCTCGCTGCGCCCTTCTAATTTTAGCTGTTTAGCAAACTCGTCCATCAATTCCATGTGAATTTCTACAATTTGAGTCACGGGAACGTCAGCAAAAAAAGCCAAATTCACAAATTCATCTATTTGATTGTTGACCGCAGCATCTTGAGAAAAATAATTCAAAACGATGTCGCGATAACTTGACTTGAGTTGCTCCAAAAACTTTTGCTTCTCGGTTGCCGACAGATTTCTCAAAAAAATCTGGGAATTTCTTTTATAATACACACCTAAGTATCCTAATCGCTCCCGTAATTTTTCCGCCAGCCGCCGCTGCTGTCGGCTGAGCAAACTTTGAGCAGTCAATTGGGCTGTCGCATCGACCGTTACGGATTGGTAATTGACAGGAACCGGAGTTGAAAGCTTCAGAAATTGTGCGATCGCCCGATCGATACCGTCAGCTATTTCGCTTGATCGAGCGATTGCCAGTTGCACCTCAGCAGGGTGATAAAAAAAAGCACAGCTTTCGTCTTGACTCTTGTTGGCGGTACTGGCTGCGGCCTCAAAACCATTTGAATATGCTGCTTCGGGCCTGCAATCTTGCGAGTGAGGCGAAAAAATAACAGCAGGCAAAAAGATCGATCGTTCTTGCAGCTTGCCCAGAAGCGATCGCAGATCCCCATCCACCTCCAAAACCAAACAATCAAGGTGATAATTGTGCTTAAGGAACCCCAAAAGCTCCACTGCCGACTTCATGTGCGTTAAAGCATAGCGTTCGCCTCTCAAAAGCTCGATCGCAGAGGCTGTTATTTCCTCAGCTCGGACAAAAATACCGATAGAAAGTTGAGGAAGCAAAGCTGTAGGTGCACCACCTAAGTTACCTGAAAGTGCTGGATCGCTCAGAGTTGATATCTCCTTTACAAAAAACTTAACATTTTAATAATCATCTCAACATTTATTTTAACCAATCTTAACCGCAAAATAAGTCATGCGCTTCTACCAGAGGAAGAATCAAAGTGTACTTCGTGGTTTGTGTGTCAAGCACCCTGAGCGTGATTTCTGCAATTAAGCTTAAGCCTTAAAATAATTGCTAGTCGCCTCAAATCAGGCGTAGGCATCGAACTCCCCGGTCTCGGTGCAGATACCGAGCCTGATAGCGAACTGATATAAAACTAATAAGATACAGAAATTCGCAGCTACATTGAGCATCAAAAATATTACTGCTCTCGCGAGCAGACTCTCAGGTTTGTTATGCCACTCACCACCCCCAGTCTCAAAAATTTTATCGAGCCAGTGCCCCTGTGCCTCCAAACGGGTGCGCTAGAATCGCTGCAGTCAATTTTCAGCTCCTGCAACTGCGATCGAGTTGCAGTAGTCAACGAACAGCTACAGCCGCTGGGATTAGTGTACCTCCGCAGCCTTTGGGTTTGGGGAGCCGATCGCACAAACGACGGGCAACAACCTTTGTCCGAAAGCCCGATCGCGATCGAACCAGTCAGGGTATTACCCGCCGCTATGAGCGTCAGCGAATTCTGGGAGTACCTGCAAACAGAGGAACAGAACACCCCAGCCCGGCCCAACCGCCAAACCGCCGGCATTTCCTCCAAAACTCCGATCGCCGTCACAGATGCCAGTGGTCAATTTTTAGGAATGCTAGACAGCCTGAGCCTGCTGCAATTCGCCGCACTCAACAGCAGCTCGCTCTGCAGCCTCACACAGCAGGAAACAGCCGTCAAAGAAATCGGATTAAAACCAATTTCCGAAGCCATCGCCACGGTCCTAGACGCTCAAGTGCGCTTTCTAGAAGCAGGATTGAAACCTTCGGAAAACCTGAACTCCCTAGTCGAACTACTGGAAAAACTGCCCCTGCCCCTGAGATTGCAAACCCCCACCGCACAAATAGTCAGCCAAAACGCAGCGTGGCGGATTTTGCTGGGAGCAGGCCCAGAACCAATTCCAGAACCAGCAGCAAATTTGGGTAAACACTCGCCCCGTAAACCAAGCCATTTAACAAGCGAATACAAGAGCGTGCAGTTAGAGGGCATCACCACCGACTGCAGGAGCCTAGTAGGAGCAAGTAGATCGGGCGATTCCCTGCGGGATAGCTTCGCCGCGCGTGATTCAACCGCAGCCACCAGTTGTCCGCTGCCCCTGTACGCTGCCGCCTCCCCCTCAACATTAACCGCTCCAGCTTGGTGTCCTATGGCCGGCAAACCAGACACCTACATTTGCGAGTGCCCCGTACAAAAAGGTCAAGAACGGATCTGGCAATTTGTCAAACAGCCGCTCTCAGACAAGC
Organism: Microcoleus sp. D3_18_C4; assembly: GCF_036702355.1. Classification (NCBI taxonomy): domain Bacteria; kingdom Bacillati; phylum Cyanobacteriota; class Cyanophyceae; order Oscillatoriales; family Microcoleaceae; genus Microcoleus; species Microcoleus sp. D3_18_C4. The sequence continues at coordinate 41,434 of NZ_JAUBTF010000041.1, read as the reverse complement.
TAATTTTAGTAATGGGACAAGATGTCACCGAAGAACATTTAGTCGCCAAAGAACTAGCAGCGAAAAACGCAGATTTAATCCACCTCAACCGACTCAAAGACGAATTTTTATCCTGCATCAGCCACGAACTAAAAACCCCGCTCACCGCCGTCCTCGGTTTGTCCAGCCTCCTCAAAGATAAATTGATCGGAGAACTAAACGATCGCCAAACACGCTACGCCAAACTAATCCATAAAAGCGGGCGACATTTGATGACAATAGTTAACGATATATTAGACTTGACCCGGATGGAAACCGGGCAGCTAGAACTAATTCCCGAAGCAGTCGAAATAGAATCAACCTGCCAAAGAGCCTTTGAACAAGCAAAACAACTGCAACAGCAAGAAGAAAAAAAACCACCCGAACCAAGCAAAACTGACGGCACAGCAAACGCAGAACCCTCCGCCCAAATAGAATTTACACTCGAAATAGAACCGGGACTGAGCCAATTAATTGCCGACGAACTGCGACTGCGGCAAATGCTCGTCAACCTCCTTTCCAACGCCCTAAAATTCACCGAGCTCGGCGGCAAAATCGGATTGAAAGTAAATGTCTGGGAAGGCTGGATCGCATTTAAAGTTTGGGACACTGGCATCGGCATCCCCGCCGACAAACAGCATCTGATCTTTCAGAAATTCCAACAGCTAGAAAGCCCCCTCACCCGCCGCTTTCAAGGAACCGGACTGGGACTGGTACTGACTCAACGCCTAGCTCGGCTCCACGGCGGGGACGTTTCGTTTATTTCCTCAGAAAACCAAGGCTCTCAATTTACCCTGCTGCTGCCACCAAATCCTCCGGGAAACAGCAGTGAAGAAGTCCCGGCATCGGGAGCCGTTGAGGAAGAATTATTACAACCCCAATATCCGACTCTGACCGCCAATTCTCGCTCTCGTTTAGTATTAATAGTCGAAGCAGTTCCCAAATATATCGAAGATTTAACCAACGTCCTTTCGGGTTTGGGCTACCAAGTAATAGTCGCCCGTTCCGGTACCGAAGCATTGGAAAAAGCCCGCAGGTTTAGTCCCGAAGCCATTTTCCTCAACCCGCTGCTGCCGCTGCTGTCGGGTTGGGACGTGCTGACGCTGCTCAAGAGTGACCCAGATACCCGATCAATTCCGGCGATCGTCACGGCCACCAGAGGCGAAAAAGAACGGGCTAGTGTCAACAGAGCCGAAGGCTTTTTGAGCTTGCCGGTGGAAGAACCCGCTTTGCGGCGGCTGCTGACCGACTTGATCGGCAAAAGTAATGCTAGTAGCGCCAAAGTGAGGAGTTCTTTAACCGTGTTGTGGCTCAGCCCGCAAAACAGTTCGTCTCAAGGTTCCACTTTACTGCTCAACCCCAACTACTGCCGGGTTTTAGAAGCAGACGACCTCGACCAAGCAGAACTCGTGGCCCGAATTTGGCGACCCGACGCGATCGTCTTGGATGGTACAAGTCAACTGCAAAAGCCCTTAGCTTTTATCGAACAGTTAAGTCGGTCTCGAAATTTGGGTTCTCTCCCCTTGGTGACTTTAGACCCCCGAACTACGCAACTGGCAAATCAAGTCAAAGGATTGTCGGTATTTCCCTGTTTAGCCACTAGCAGTCCCGACGACGGTGAAACTTCACCAACCGGGTTAATGCCAAGTGCTTTGTGGCAAGTGATTCAAGTTGCTGCGGGCATGAGTTGGAAGCCCAGCATTTTATTTGCCGACATTTCGACTTTACCCGATTTGCACTCCTCTTCTGGGGGGAACCCGACGGAAGAATTGGAAAATCGCGATCGATCGACAAATGCCGAGATTCCCCTCCCCAATTCCCAGTTTTCTACTCCCAACTTTCAAGCTTTGATCCAGTACGTCCACACCGCAGGATTTCGAGGGTCGATCGCTCCCTGCTGGACAGAAGTTTTGCAGCAGTTGCAATATCAAAGCGTTGACTTAGTTTTGCTGTGTTTGCGAGATGCCCCCTCAGAATCAACCGCTATGCTGCAGGCGCTATCGAACTTGCGCCAAATGGCAGTAAAATTGCCAATTTTAGTCTGGGATTATCGGTCGGCTGTAAATTCGGAATCCGAGGCGATCGACTTTCTACTGCAAGAAGTATCTGCCAAAATTTTGCCTTCTTCCTTATCAGCAGCACAATTGTTAGACAAAATTCAACAGAGTTTATTAACTCATTCAAGTTCTTGAAAATGAATAATTTACCAGGTTTGTAGTGACGAATTAACTCGTTTCTCAACCCGTAAAAATCAACTATTACTTATGAGGAAAAACAGAAGTTGGCAACTCTTTAACTGTCAAGCGCGAAGCGTTATTTGTTAACTCAGTCAACTTTATAATAACTCATAATTTTGCCTATTTGTAGTGAGGTGATCAGTCGCCTATAAAAGAGTGAATAAAAACGACTACCCTGAGTGTAAATATAATTTGAGAAGTATTTAAATGAAAACCCAGAAGTGTTGCGAGTCAAGAAGCAATATCAAAACTCAAAAATATGAGTTATTATAGGCGATCGAGAAACCCTTATATTTTTTTCTGGGGCTGTACAGTGCCTAATCGCATTCCTTTAATATCTCTGCTACTCGCACTCGGTTTGGGGGCAATGCCCGAGCCTGCTGCCGCACAGGCACTCCTGCCTTACACCCTGCAAATCGACTCAGCCCAACTCGAACAAACGGCCTTGAGCCTTGCAGAAGAAGCCGTCCAGCTAGCCAGACTGCAGCAGTACCAACTAGCGGTACCTAGAGCCGAACTCGCCACACAGTTAGCCCCCAAAAATGCTCAAACTTGGACTTTGTTAGGCAGCTTGTACCTTCAAGTCGAGCAGTTTGACAAAGGCATTGAAGCTTTGGGGCAAGCTCAATCTCTGTCACCAGAAAATCCATCAATTAAATTTGTCTTGGGAGAAGCTTACTTTCGGAAAGCGAACTACGAGAAAGCAGTTGAATATTTGCAAGCAGGATTAAAACTCAAACCAGACACTCCAGGTGCATTATTTGATTTAGGTAATGCTTTTTATAAGCTGAAGCGGTTTGATCAGGCGATCGCCCAATACGAAAAAGCCTTTGCTTTAGAAAAAAACCTGTGGCCTGCTGTCAACAATATCGGATTAGTCAAATACGAAATGGGAGATGTTGATAGCGCCATCAAACGCTGGCAAGAAGCGATCGTGATCGACGACAAAGCCGCCGAAGCAATGCTAGCTCTAGCAGTAGCATTCTACACCAAAGGTGACAAAGAAAAAGGCTTAGCGATGGGAGAAGCAGCTCTGAAACTCGACAAACGTTATGCTACCGTAGAATATCTCAAAGAAAACCTCTGGGGCGATCGTTTAATCGCAGATACGCAAAAGTTGCTAGCCACTCCCGAAATGAAAGCAGCACTGGCTAAAATTCAAGACGCCCCCCCCCCTCCCCAACTGTCGCCTTAATTGTAGTTAAGTTTGTAGTGAGGACTTCAGTCCTCAAAGCCTTTTTTAACTGAGAACCAACTATCTTATTCAGAACTAAGACCAAAAAATAGTTGAATACGTTATGGGTAGAGGTAAGGTGCGCGCACAGCGCACCCTACAGATAGAGTTGGTGCGTAAGTTCTATTATTCCCACGAAGCAGTTGCTGCCTTCAATTCTCCAATCTAAAATCTAAAATCTAAAATCTAAAATCGCATGACCCCCCTAAGCTGGACAGAATTAGAAGCCCTCACAGACTTTGAAGTCGATCGCACAAACGGCCCCACCAACGCCCAATCCCGGTTGCGCCTCTTCGGAAAAACCGAATCCGATGTGCGAGTCACCCTGTACCGCGATAACCATGCTTGGTGTCCCTACTGCCAAAAAATCTGGTTGTGGTTAGAAGAAAAACAAATCCCCTACCGCATTGAGAAAGTTACTATGTTCTGCTATGGGGAAAAGGAAAGTTGGTACAAACGCAAAGTGCCATCGGGAATGCTACCGGCGATCAAACTAGACGGCCGCATCATCACCGAAAGCGATGATATCTTAATCGCCCTCGAACGAGTCTATGGCCCCTTGGGTTTGGGCATGGAAAACCCCGCAGTAATACCCATGCGGCGGTTAGAACGACTGCTGTTTAGGGCCTGGTGTACCTGGCTGTGCTACCCAGCAAGTTCAGCCAAAGTAGAACAGCACAACCGCAACCAATTTATCAGCGTCGTCGCCCAAGTAGAAAAAGCTCTGGCTAGCACTCCGGGGCCTTATTTCCTCGATGAATTTGGCACTGCGGATGTCATCTTTACGCCCTACGTCGAACGGATGAATGCCAGTCTTTACTACTACAAAGGCTACTCGATGCGCGAAGAAAACCCGCGCTTTGCGGACTGGTTTGCAGCGATGGAAACCCGCCCTACCTATCGCGGCACTCAGAGCGATTTTCACACCCACGTCCACGATTTACCGCCTCAGATGGGCGGCTGTTATGAAAACGGCGAACCTCAGATGCTTCTCAATAAAGCCCGCGTGGATAATGGGCCTTGGGCTGGACTCCCGGATGTGATGTATCCAGAACCGGAAACCTCCCGCGCTGAAGCACTTCATCGCGTCATTAAGCACCAGCGCAACATCGTTCGAGTCAATCCTGCTGATGACAAGTTATTCGATGAGGCTTTGCGTTGTGCTTTAACTTTGATGATGACTGGCGAAGTTTGTACGCCGCCGAGTGGTTCTGATGCGGCTTTGCGGTATTTGCGCGATCGGGTGAATGTGCCCCGCGATATGTCGATCTACGCGGCCAAGCGATTGAGGGAAGCGTTGGAGGAAACGGCGGCTTTGGTGGGTGATGGCCAAGGTTCTCCGATTCTGCTGAAGCATCGGCGAGATCAAGATCCGGCTAATTTTGTGTAGGGGGCGGAATCAGACGGAATCGGCGTTGCTGCTGCTCTACTTCATCAGTTTGCTATCTGCTCGATCGATGCGTTACAATTGGTAGTATTAAAGTAGCATAAATACTGTCTATGAAAGTATCTATAGCGATCGCAAATCATTCATAAACCGATCGAGGATTTGATCGAGCAGCAGTTCCATTGAGTATTGGTTCAAAAATACCAAATTTGTGTAACTTGAGAAAGTCAAAGCTTTTATATTACTCCCAGTAATTTTCCCAATCATCCTGAAAAGCTTGCTGCAATCTCTGCATATACGCATCAGTCTTAATCTTCACCATCCACAGATTATTAGCATTGCGGCCTCCCTTGCACACAACGCCTTCATCCACACCGTATTTCCCCTTGCGAAGATCCTCCATAAACTTGCCCGTCAGTTTGCCACGATAAATTACTCGCGCAATATTTAATTTACCAAAATCCTGAATAAACCGATCGGGAACAACCATACCGCCCTCAGTTTCCACATCAAAAAGCACCAATTGTTTGCGATCGTCCTTTTGGTGCATTCCCGCAAACGAGTGCTCACCAAAAAACTCTGTAAACACAGTAATTTCAGCGCAGTGATACTGTTCATTCTCTCGAAATATAGACTCTAAGGGACTAGCAAAGTCTCTTTTAAATATTTCCGGTGCTGCTTCTAAACCGGGATGTGCAGCATTAAATTCTGCAATTCCCCTCTCATCCAAATCAAATCTACTGCGGCGCGTACCAAAAGCATACCAACCAAGTTCAACTTCCCAAACCCAATGCAAATTAGTGCCATCGTATTTCTCAAAAGCTATACATTGTTCATTAGGGCAATTTTTACTATCGGGAATTTTGGGATAGGCAAGTTGAACTCGTGTCATATCAATCACCAATAATAAAACTGGTTTGTAGTGAGGATTTTAGTCGCTGTTAAGCTGTTGTGCATTTAAAATCCTGGTAAAATATTTTTTACTCTTGTGAGGTAGGCAGGAGAACCCGCCCTCAAAATACAAATTAAATGCACAACCGCTTACCTAAAAATATTAAGATTTGACTAAAATTCTCACTACAAACTTTATGTGGTATTTAACAGTTTCCCCCCTTCCTCTTCACTTCTAAAAATCTTGCAATTGAGCAGTTTGAACTGGTACTTCTTTAATCTGGGCACCGCGGCGCACCTTCAGTTTCAGAATTTGACCGATTTGGCTGTTTTCCACCAAATTTTGCAACTGTTCGGGCTCAGTCACTCCCTCACCCTCAATTTGAACGATCACATCCCCTTTGCGAATCCCTGCTTTCTCAGCAGGGGTGTTTGGCACAACTCTCATCACTAACACTCCCTTAACTTCGGGGACAATCAAAGGAGCATTGGGGTCAGAATTATTCTCTCTGGCCATTTCAGGAGTCAAAGCAATCATCTGAATTCCCAAAAACGGATGGCTGACTTGTTCTCCCTTGGCTAACTGCGCGTAGATGGCCTTGGCTTTGTCGATCGGAATCGCAAACCCAATACCCATTGCATCGGCTCGAATCGCCGTGTTGATGCCAATCACTTCTCCTCTGCTGTTTAACAGCGGGCCGCCGGAATTGCCGGGATTGATGGCGGCGTCGGTTTGAATGAAATCGAGCCGCTTGTCGGGAATGCCGACGGCTGCACTGGAGCGTTTGAGGGTGCTGATAATGCCCAAGGTGACGGTGTTGTCAAATCCCAGGGGGTTGCCCACGGCGATCGCCCAATCTCCCACTTTCACCGCGTCAGAATCTCCTAGCGTTGCCACGGGCAAGTTAACTTCCTTGGTATTAATTTTGACAACAGCCAAATCTGTTACTTCGTCAGTACCTTGCACTTTTCCTGGAAATGTCCTGCCGTCGTTTAAGGTGACAGTCACTCGATCGGCTTTGTCAACTACGTGAGCATTGGTTAAAACAATCCCGCTTTTGTCAATGATGAAGCCGGAACCTTGACCGCGTAAGCGTTCTTGTCTGGGGGTCATGCTCCCTAAATCTTCTCCCAAAAATCTGCGGAAGAAGGGGTCTTCCATTAAGGGATCAATGTTGCGGCTGACAGTGCGCTCGGTATCAATGCGAACAACTGCTGGGCCGACTCGATCGACAGCGGCGGTCACAAAACTGCCGGTATCTCCTGGGAGTTCAGGACTCCGCAGCGCTAACAGTTGGGGATTCGCGGCGGTGGGTGGGAAACTCTGGAACTGTAAGTTGGGCGGATTGCTGCCATCAGCGGCAGCGGGTGCAGCATTGATTGCTAACGCACTCAGGGCGATCGTCATTCCTAAAATTAGGGCGAACCAACGAGCACCGATTCGAGGTGCGGGCCGAAAAAACTTAAATAGTCGCATAGCGTCAATCTTTGTTAGTCTGGGTTAGTCTGGTAAAGGTGTGCGATCGTGCGGACTCAATAATCTGCCATTATGAAGATCCTAAATGTATTTAGACAGTTACAATACATGAGTCACGAGCCCGCACGAACTCAACATATTCTGAATTCTAACTTTTAAAAATTTCCCTCGTAACCCCAATGATTATATCTGATACTTCTACTGACAAATCCTTGCCCTCAAATTCCCACCACCACCATCACGACGATCAATCAGTCCACCCTCACCATCACGATGAAGAATCGATGCGACGGCTGGTAAATCGCTTGTCTCGGATTGAGGGGCACGTCCGCGGCATTAAAACAATGGTTCAAGAAAACCGTCCCTGTCCCGAAGTTCTGGTGCAAGTTGCTGCGGTGCGAGGCGCGCTCGATCGCGTAGCGAGAATCATTCTTGACGAACACTTAACCGAGTGCATTGCCCGAGCCGCTAAAGAAGGTAATATCGATACGGAAATCGAAGAATTGAAAGCGGCTTTGGATCGGTTTTTGCCTTAGCCGCTGCCAATTTTTCCATCCATATAACAAAACTTGCAAATTAGACAAAACTTGCAAGTTATGCTTTCTAAGCAATTTTTTAAGCATCTTTCACAAACCCGGGAAAAGCATCAAATCTTCTCCCCTTCACCCCATTGCCACAACATACAATTTATATGCTCCGCAGTTTATGAGAGCGAGTTTTGTTAAAAAAGAATTAGTCCGGTTTGTCGTGATGACGCAACTCCTCAAACTCTTCAAAAGCTGACAACAAACAATTAGATAATCGGTGCTTAATCCGACGTGGTATGCACAGTCTAGACTTTCGTCAGCTTAGCTTTTAGCTGGTATCTGACTGTTGCGTAAACGGCTTTATAGGAAGCCTCGATGCTATATTCCTGCTGCAACCACTCTTGAATTTCTCCATAGCTTTTAAAGCCTTTATGGGGGTCGCTGAGGCGCATTGCCAAACTAGCGCGTGCCAGCGGAGGAATGGCCGGCTTGCGGCCGCCGCTGTGCTTTGTTTCGAGGAGTCCTTCTAGTCCATCAGATCGGTACTTTCTCAGCCACCGCTGCACTGTAATTCGATTTACCCCAATGGTCATTGCCAATTCTTTAACTGTCTTAACATGACAAATTTTGAACAGGTAAAGTGCTTGAATTTTTTGAAAGCCGCTTGCCGTTTTTTGTTCAGTTAACAGGTTTTTTAGCTCTTCACTTGTCTCTGTGATGCTAAGTTTACATACTCCAGCCATATCAATTACCTCACGATTCGCGTTCTACAATACCTTTGTTTGACAAGGGAGCGAAAGCTGCTCCAATCCTAAATGCTGACCTTTTGTTTGCCCTGAAGCAATACAAAAGCGATCGTTCTCATTAAACTTTTTCCTTCCTGGAGGCAGTCAGACGCTCAGAAACCGGATTATTTTAACCTGGAGCAAGGTTGCCATGATTTTTGTGGGTAAAAAACCAGGTTTCTGGATCATTTTTGTATTTGATGGACAAGCGTCATTGCTAATAGTGATAGCAGTGAACGGATCGACTGTAACATTACCGGCAATAGGTGACTCTTAAGGAATACCATTTATTCTCTTATTGTTAAACATTTATCATGGTTTTCCTGGTATTTATTGGTATTTTTTGCGAACGTATAAGCGATTTTTAGCCATTAGGTGCTAGCAAACAGGGGAATGTCTGTACACCAGCGATCGCATTTTTATACAGACATTCCCCTACTCCCAGAAGTGCATTTCTGGCTTTCGCTGTGTGAGAAATCTTGATACATCAACACTCTCATCACCCGGAGTGGGTAGCGGCGAGTGACGTTGCAACCGACTTTCACAGCAAGCGGGCAAGTATCTGTGAAACTACTGACTTTATCGCAATTTGAGTAAAACACGACTAGGGTGGTATTGTCAATTTTTCAGCATTACAGTATGAGTATCGGCTATTTTTTCCTGCCTGCTGTGATCGAAAGGGGGTGTTCTATGTGATACTACTAACATCGGTCAGTGATCTATATCACACTTATGTTCAGTGAACTCAACTATGCACAAAAAGTTATGGGTTTGATCGATCGGACTTTCCACCTAGAATCTTTGGGAAGTGCGATCAAACTTGTGGTTAAAATTTTTAAAGGTTAATGTTTAACCAAAGGGAAAAGAGAATGCAGCTTTGTCCTTCACCCTCACCAAACCCTCTAATTTATACTCAAACCTTGCAGATTCAGGGAAGTTTCACCCAGGGTGTGAATATTTCAGAATCTAAAATTGCAGAACATCCGGTGCAACCAGCTTGCTGACAGTATTCTTCATTTAAAAGGTGTAGAGAAGCCACAATGAACGTTGACGAACTGCTCAAGCTATACGCAATAGGAGAAAGAAATTTTAGCGGGGTCTACCTGCACGAGGTCTACCTCTACGAAGCAGAATTGATTGGAGCCAATCTGTATGAAGCCGACCTGATTGGAGCCAATCTCAGCAAAGCCAAACTCAACAGAGTCAACTTTGGCAAAGCCAATTTGTGCAAGATTAACTTGAGCAAAGCAGACTTAGGTGGAGCAGACCTCACAGAAGCACTTTTACTTGAAGCTAACCTGAATCGAGCTGAGTTGATGGGAGCAAATCTCAGCAAAGCAGACTTGAGCGGAGCTTCCCTGATCCAAGCAACTTTAATTGGAGCCAACATATCTCGGGCAACACTCAGCCGTGCAGACTTGCACGGAGTAAATCTTTACGGAGTAAACTTGCGTAGGGCGGTGCTCACAGAATGCGATTTAATTGGCGCAAACTTGAGCAAAGTAGACCTTAGCGGAGCTGACTTAATGGGGGCGAGTCTAATTAGGGCAGACTTGACTGAAGCGATTTTAAGTGCGTCAGACTTAAGCGGAGCAAACCTGTTAGGAGCAAACCTTACAAAAGTTAACCTGAGCGGAGTATATCTTAAGGGTACAACGATGCCCGACGGCACGATTCACGACTAATTTATTTGTTAATTTTTATGGTTGCCGAGAACAGCGGCTAAAGGGTAATGAGGTTTTCATTACCCTAATTTATTGGCAGCGAAATCTTTATTTGACACTAAGGTAAGGCGGATAACTTCAATTTAGGGTGCTGATGGCGCCCAGAACTCCTACATACGGCAAGTCAAAAGATTTGTTAGCTGAACTTGTGTTATGGTGATTTTCAATTGCTTCGAGAAAAGCTATTTTAGATTTAATATTTTGGATTTTGGACGGTTAAAATGAAACTCAGAATCCTCGCTGCTGTAACGCTGCTGAGCGCGATCGCCCCGATCGCTCCTGCACCCGCCGAGAACATCCAACACACGCAACAATTACTAGCCACCCGACAGTGCCCCAACTGCGACCTCAGCAGTGCAGGCTTGGTTTTAGCCAACTTAACCGGAGCCAATCTCAAAGGTGCTGACTTGAGGTTGGCGAACCTCAGTCGAGCCAACCTCACCGGGGCTGACCTCAGCGGTGCCAACCTCAGCGGCACCAGCCTGTTTGGCGTCAACCTGACAGGGGCTAACCTCAGCGGTGCCAACCTCAGCGGTGCTGACTTGAGAAGTGCCTACCTCAGCGACGCCAATTTGCAAGGCGCCAATTTAACTAACGCGCAACTGCTCGGAGTTAGAGGAATGCCAACCAATATCGGCACCGCTGAAGACTTCTACCGGTTGGGAGTGCTGGAAGCTCAAGCAGGAAACTACAGAAACGCCATTGATTATTACAATCAAGCGCTGAATCTGAAATCGGATTTAGCCGCCGTTTATTTTGCGCGCAGTATGTCTCGCGCTGACTTGGGAGACTTCGCCGGCGCGACTCAAGACGCTGCAATAGCAAACAAACTCTTTGCAGCTCAAGGAAATCCCCAAGGTCAGGAGTTGTCAAAGCAGTTAGGCGAAGCCATTGTTGCACGTCAAAAGCCTACGGAACCCCGCACTTCCAGCCGCGGCGACTTTATGAGTCTCCTCGGTTCGATCGGTTCTGTGCTGGTGAAGCTAATCTTGCCTTGACGGTTGCCTAATTCAGGGGAATCTCGATCCAGAACTCGGTACCAGTACCAGGTACAGAAACACATTTAAGTACGCCTTGGTGTTTCTCAACTACAATTTGGTAACTGATAGACAGTCCTAAACCCGTGCCCCGACCTACGGGTTTAGTAGTAAAAAACGGATTAAATATATGAGAGATTAACTCTTTGGGGATGCCGTGACCATTGTCTGCAATGCAAATTCCTACCGTTTTTTCATTGATTAATTCCGTGCGAATCCGAATGCAAGGGGATGGGAAATCAGGAATCAAACACTCGGTGGTTGCCTTTATATCTCCTGACTCGATAGGCAGTATTTGGGAGCTTAAATGCGTTGCCGCTGCACTTGCCGCTTTAAAGGGAAGATCCACAACTCGCTCTTTTTTTCCCATTTCTAGGGCGTCAAGGGAATTACCGATCAGATTCATAAATACCTGATTGAGCGAGCTGGCATAGCATTCTACTAAGGGCAACTTGCCATATTCTTTAATAATTTCTACGGTGTTGTGATCAGAATTGGCTTTGATCCGGTGCTGCAAAATCAACAGGGTACTGTCGATTCCCTCGTGAATGTCAACGGCTTTTTTCTCGGCTTGATCGCTCCTGGAAAAATTACGCAAAGATACAACTAACTGGCGGATGCGCTCAACTCCGACTGTCATGGAACCCAAAATTTTGGGCAAATCTTCGGCAAGAAATTCGATGTCGATTGCTTCGGAGCACTCGCTAATTTCTGGGTTGGGATTGGGGTAGTGCTGGCGGTAGAGTTCTACCAAGCAGAGTAAATCTTTGGTGTATTCGCTGGCGTGGGACAGATTGCCGTAGATAAAGTTAACGGGGTTATTGATTTCGTGGGCGACTCCGGCCAGAAGTTGTCCGAGACTGGACATTTTTTCGGTTTGAATCAGTTGGGCTTGGGTATTGTGCAATTCTGTGACTGTTTTAGCTAGCTGTTCGGCTTTTAATCGATCGGCAGTTGCTGCATTGAGACTTTCTTGATAAAGTTCTGCTTGGTGAATGGCGATCGCAGCTTGAGCCGCTAAATGTTGCACCAATTCCTGTTCTGCAGTTTGCCAAACTCTCGGCCCGGAACACTCATGGGCAATCAGCAACCCCCACAATTGGGAATCTTTGCCTCTCATGGGTACAATTAAACTTGCTCTCACCTGCAACTCTTCCAAAAATTCGCGGTGACAGGGTGTTAAATCCTCAGTATAAATATCATTAATTGCTCGCACCCGTCCGGCTCGATAAAAGCAGTCTGAGCCTTCGGGAAAGCATTCTTGTGGAGATGTGATACCTAAAATGGATCGCCACTCGCCGCAAACAGCTTCGACAACTACCTCGCCCTGTTTGTCGGCCGCAAATTGGTAGATTACCGTGCGATCGGTATCCAACAAAACTCTGACTTCTCGCACAATAGTTTGCAGTATTATTTTTAAATCTAAGGTGCTGCGAATCTGGTCTCTAACTCGCGTCAATACTTTGGCAAAGTCCAAGGATTTTTGCAATTGGGCGGTGCGTTCTTGAACTTGGCGCTCCAAGTTGGCATTCAGGGTTTGCACTTCTTTATAAAGAACGTACTGCCCAATTGCCGAACAAAATTGGCTGCCTATAGCTAAAGCTTGCTCAATTTCCTCGTACTTCCACTCGGGCGACTGACCTTTTTTTATTTCTCGCCAGAGTTCAAAGGATTGTCTAGGAAGGGTTTGTGCAGCGCTGGTGTCAAAGCGCCCCGCCCACATTTTTTCGGTATCAATTGCATTGCGAAAAATGGTCAAACAGCCAACTACTTGTTGTTTGTAGTGGAGGGGAATTACCAGCAAACCCCTAATTTTAGTAGATTGGAAAGCGGGAACTAAAACTCTAAATAGAGGTTCTTTGTATAAGTCGGTAATTATCAAAACTGGGAATTGACAGTTAGTAAAAATTGAAATTTTGGGAATCTCTTCAGTATTTTTAAATCCTTTGGTTAGCCATTCCTGCCAGAGGGGATGAGCTTCCAGCGCCTTAACTTTTTCCCAGTTGGGAAGTGTCGGTTGTTCTCCTGTGGTGAACAGTTCAAAGGTAGCATCACTGTGGGCCGGGGCAGTTGGCAATCCTCCTTCAATCTTGGGAGGGGATAAATTTTCACCGTTGATTTTCGGCGGGTTGAGATAGAGTCGGCCACCGCTGCCACCCAAAGCGGTGACGGTGGCTTCTAAACCCTGTTGCAGTTGAATGTTGACGTGACCATACAACAGGGCTGCTATGCGGCTCACGGTAGCTTCGCGGGCGGCTTGAGAGCGGGTTTGATCGAGGAGAAGTGCGTGGGCTATAGCGCTAGACAATTGATCTGATACGAGCTGAACTACTTCTAAATCTGCTGGTGAAATATTGAGAGGCGCGGAGTGGTGAGACACTAAAAGTCCCCACAGTTCGATGTGAATTTTTTGATTATTTCCTGGCTCATATCGAGTCAGACAGGTGGCCGCCTCGCAGATATCTGTTTTGCTGTTTTCCGACGCGATCCTGCGGTGCAAAATCGGCACGACTAAGGAAGATTGCACTCCCATTGCCATCAGGTAAGCGGTGTGGCAAGGATCGAGCGATCTGTAGTGCATCTCTTCCTTTACTAAAGGTTGACCGGTGTCTGCAGCATCGAGGGGACTCAGGACGATCGTCCCTGAGTTAACATCTATTATTGTCCGCTGGCGCAAAGTGACATACATCTCCCTGGCGCTGGCGGGAATGTCGTCTGCTGGAAAGTGCAGTCCTTTCAAGGAAGGGAGACAGTTGTTATTAATTGACTCCGCAACAACTTCTCCACTGCCATCGGCACTAAACCTGTAAATCATAATGCGATCTGTTTTCAAAAAAGACCGCACTTCTGCTACCGTACTGGTTAAAATATCTTCTAATTCTAGAGATTGGCGAATGCGTTCTGTTATCCGCCGTATCAAAACTTCTCTGTCTAGTTTATAATGTAATTCTTGCGTATTTTCTCTGAGTTGCATAAATCTCCTTTTGTACTCAATACAATGATAATAAGAAGTTTTGAGGTGCTGTGGTCGCGAGCCAACTCAAATGCCTGACTCTGAGTTTTTGACTCAACCGATCTGTACAATTAATGGCTAGCGCAACGTAGACAGACGACGGTGTATCGCCTCTGGCGCACTGGCGTAAGGAAAATAATCTGCGCTCGCGCCAGTTTAATCCTTGCCTTCAACAGGCAGAGCGAGTTAAGCAAATAATTATTATTATTTTAATGCTCTTATAAATTTCTCGCAATCTTAAACTTTCACTAGGAAAATTCTTCATTGTTAGGATAACTTGACATTTGTTGTAGAACTTCATATAATGATAATTAACGAAAGAATTTGAGTTTCTCTCAGCGCCCCTGGCCCTGACTAATTTCTTGGCGCACGCTCATCAGAATTTTACCCAAATGATTTTGACCGGTTCTGTCGCAGCCACACCCCCAGTAGTAATCCGTTGGCGAATCCTCGACAATCACTCGATCCCCTGTGGCAAGAAGAATAGCTTGAATGTCTGTATGAGTGAGAAACTTAGTTAAAACTGCTTCGCGCATAATGGGAATTTTCACTGCTTCCCAATCAGCACGAATCCGGTGCTTGGGATCGCGACCTAATTTAGCGGCTTCTTGAGGAGTTGCTACGGCTTGAATCGCCGCCACTAATCTTTTATCTGTGCTGACAAATTTTTGGGCTTGATAGTAATGTTCCACAGTCAACCAATATTGACCGTGCAGAGAAATGTCGTGTAGTGAAAAATTAGAAAAGCAGCCGTAAGGCTCCTCTACTTTATAAAAATAAATTATCATTTGATTTTAGATTTTAAATTTTACAGGATTTAGGCAAAATCCAATTATCTAGGGTGCTTAGGGGCGCACCTTACCGCTATTGGGAATGAGGAATTGAGAATAAGGAATTGGGATTTAAGAAGATTCTCTCTTCTTTCTTCCCTCAAAATCCATGCGTTAAATCCGTTGCCGAACTTCCTTCGTTCTAAAACGGCATCAGCTTTTTAAGAGCGCGGTTAGCGATATCGGCATAACGCAGTTCGCCACACAAAATTTTGCTCATCAACTGAGTAGTCATCGGCAATTTGACGCCCGCTCTGTAAGCAGCTCCTGTAAACTGATAGAATGCTCTAGCCAAGCGACTGGCCCAAATCATATGAGTGTTCCATTCTTGGGCGATCGATTGAGTGTACGGCTCCTTAGCGTCGTCGGCACCTCCAAGAACTCGATCGATCGCCTCAGCAACCTTAAATCCGCTAACAATGGCAGGACGAATTCCTTCAGCGGACAACTGGTAATGGGTGATTGGTCATGGGGCAGGAGGAATTGGTAAGTTAATGAGTGTTAAATCTTGAGTTTTTAACTCACAACTCACAAATCATTAAGCGTCTGCTCGTTGTTGGCGGCCGTATCTCGGCAATCTCAAAACTCTTCCTATTCCCCCTGCCCAATTTCCCATTCCCTAAACAGTCGTGATATCTTTCTCTTTGGCTGCCAAAACTTCTTCTATTTTGGCAATGTACTTGTCCGTCAGCTTTTGAATTTTATCTTGCAAGTCGCGGGATTCATCTTTAGAGATATCGCTGCTTTTTTCCTGCTTGCGAATCGAGTCAACGGCATCGCGGCGGATATTGCGAATTGCAACTTTACCTTCTTCAGCAAACTTACTGGCCATTTTGACAAATTCTTGGCGTCTGTCGCTCGTCAGCGGCGGAATGTTCAAGCGAATAACTGAACCGTCGTTGTTGGGCACGAGTCCTACATCGGACAGGGAAATTGCTTTTTCGATCGAGGTAAGCGCTGTACGATCGAACGGTTGAATGGTGATCGTAGTCGCATCCGGGGTGCCGATGTTGGCAAGGGATTTGATCGGAGTTGGAGAGCCGTAGTAGTCTACCATGACTCGATCGAGGAGGGAGGCGTTGGCGCGTCCCGTCCGAATAGTATTAAAAGACCGTTGAGTAGCCTCAACTGCCTTTTGCATATGATCTTCTGCTTCAGCTAACTTCACAAAAACCTCCGACAAGAGTTCCAATAGATTCTCCCATTACAGCTCGGTAGATGTTGCCCGACACCGAGAGGTCAAATACCATAATAGGAATATTATTTTCTTTGCAAAGGGCGATCGCCGTACTGTCCATCACCCGCAAATCTTGATTCAAGACGTGGGCATAGGTGAGGGTTTGATACCTGCGCGCGTTGGGGTTGAGGTGGGGGTCGGAATCGTACACCCCATCTACCTTAGTAGCTTTAAAAATCACCTCTGCATCAATTTCAGCCGCCCGCAAAGCGGCTGTAGTATCAGTAGTAAAAAAAGGGTTGCCAGAACCGGCACCAAAAATCACTACTCGTTTTTTTTCTAGGTGGCGAATTGCCCGCCGCCGGATGTAGGGTTCAGCTACTTCTTGCATGGCGATCGCCGATTGCACCCGCGTTGGCACTCCTGCTTGTTCCAGGGCATCCTGCAAAGTGATAGCATTCATCACCGTAGCAATCATGCCCACATAATCAGCCGTTGCCCGATCCATCCCTGCCGAAGCAGCTTTCACCCCGCGAAAAATGTTGCCACCACCGACAACAATCGCGATTTGAATGCCTTGGGACACGACTTTGGCCACTTCCTGGGCGATCGACTGAACGACTATCGGATCGATGCCGTAGCCCAAGCTGCCCATCAGCGCTTCACCGCTGAGCTTCAGCAAAACTCGCTGATATACCATCCCCATGCCGCCACTATTTTTTTACTCTTTTTGCCTCCACCATAAGATAGCAGTACGGGTGCATTTTGAACATCAATTGCCCGGAACAGACCCAAAAGTCTGTTCCAGAACACTTGACTGAGAACGGTTGACTAAATTTAATCCTTGGGGACGAAATTAAGAGCAGCAGAATTCATGCAGTAACGCTGACCGGTAGGTTTCGGGCCGTCGTTAAATACGTGACCGAGATGAGCGTCGCAAACAGCGCACAGTACCTCTGTTCGGCGCATGAACAAGGTATTATCCGACTCGCACTTGACATTTTCTTCGCTAACTGGAGCGTAGAAACTCGGCCAACCGGTACCGGAATCGTACTTGGTTTCTGATTTAAATAGCTCAGTGCCGCAGCAAATACACTTATAAGTTCCTGGTTTTTTGTTGTCGTGATATTCGCCACTAAAAGCTCTTTCCGTTCCTTTTTTGCGGGTGACTTTAAACTGTTCTGGCGTGAGTTGTTGTTGCCATTCTGCGTCGGTTTTTTTAACTTTTTCAGGCATGATTTGATGTTTGGTTAAGATGTATTTAGCTGTTGAGTGTTGACGGTTAACTGTTAACTGTTGAGTGTTGACGGTTAACGGTATATTGCTAGTTAACTCAGGCTTCCATTAATATTAACCTAATTGGCTCGATATGAACATACCAGGGAAAAGGATTGTCCTTAATAGCCCTCCACTTTTCCTTAAAAACTTCGGCTTGCAAGTGATAATCTTGGGAATCATTGGGAGGCGAGTGCAATTTGAGATATAATGTCACCCGGTGCGGAGTTTCCACAGTCGAGGCGATCCAACAAGCAAAAGTATTTTCACGATCGCACCCGCTAACAAAAATCAGTTGATGAGCCCGAATTCCCACAGAAACTAGAGATTTGGGAATTGGTTCGACTACAGTCAGAGTACAGCCCCAGTCGATCGCCTCCACGAGAGTTACGGAGATCGGTTTAGCTGCTGAGAAATTCTTACAGCCCGTCAACTGGGCGACAGTGAAGTTGCGGGGGCGATCGAAAATGTTCTGTTTTGTATCAAAGGCGATCGGCCTTCCCTCAGCCAATACCAACAGATTTTTGCACACCCGGTAAACTTCCTCTAAATTGTGGCTGACAAACAAAGTAATTCCCCGATAATTAGCCAGAGTCTGCATTAACTCGCGTTCCAGTTGACTGCGTAAGTGAGTATCCAAAGCAGAAAACGGTTCGTCTAACAGCAGCAAATCGGGAGAAGGGGCGATCGCCCTCGCCAAAGCCACCCGCTGCTGTTGGCCCCCCGAAAGTTCGTGCGGGTAGCGGTTTTCCAGTCCCGACATTTGCACCGAAATTAGCTGTTCTTTTACCCGAAGTTTTTGCTCGCTTTCAGATAAATGCTGCAAGCCAAACGCAATATTTTGAGCCACAGTCAAGTGAGGAAATAAAGCATAGTTTTGAAACAAAAAACCGATGCGGCGGTCTTTAGAAGGTACATTAATGCCCTGTGCTGAGTCAAATAAAACCCTGCCATTGACTGCAATTTTACCGCTCCTGGGAGTTTCCAAACCAGCAATGCAGCGCAGAGTCATGCTTTTACCAGAACCCGACGCGCCCAAAATTCCCAGCACTTCCGGGCCGATATCGAAACCGACATCCAAGGCAAAGCTGGAAAGAGGTTTGAAGATGTTTAAAAAAAGTCCCCTTTCTGGTTGTTTTTTTTTGGATTTTGTGGTAAAAGTAGACGCGAATTTAGGAAGATTTGATTGCAGTCTTTGGCTCGAATTTGGTTTGGGCGATCTCCTTTGTAAATCAGTCCAAAAATTAACAGCAGTTAGCACGCTCAAAGAAATACTCAGAATAATCAAAACCCAAATAGCAGCTTGCCTCATATCCCCTGCTTCCACAGCAAAATAAATTGCCATCGGAATAGTTTGAGTTTGTCCGGGAATGTTCCCCGCTAACATCAACGTCGCGCCGAATTCACCCAAAGCGCGAGCAAATGCGAGAATAGTTCCTGCTAAAATTCCCGGCCATGCTAGCGGCAACATAATCCGCCAAAAGACTTGCCACTCCGATGCTCCCAAAGTGCGAGCAGCATTGAGAAGATTGGCATCAATTTGCTCAAAAGCTCCCAAAGCAGTTTTGTACATGAGGGGAAATGATACAACTGTGGCAGTAATGGCGGCGGCTTGCCAAGTGAAAATTATAGTTAAGTCGAATTGTAGCAAAAATTCACCGATCGCCCCATTTCTCCCAAACAGCAGCAGCAGCAAAAATCCCACTACTGTCGGCGGCAAAACTAAGGGAGAAATTAAAATGCCTTCAATCAAAGCTTTACCTCTGATGCGAGTTGAAAGCATCCACCGGGCGGTGGCTATTCCCAGAAAGAAAGTAAAAAATGTGGCAATTGCAGATGATTTAAGAGAAATCCAGAGCGGAGATAAGTCAAATTCCATATTTGGGATTAACTATCGCAGTCTTAAATGATTTGTGAAGGAGTTTTTTTTTAAAGAACCGCGAAGACGCGAAGAACACGAAGGAAGTGAAGAATGGTTTCTGAAGATTTATAGTTTTTACGCCTAATTATTGAACTATCCCAAATCCGTATTTCTGAAATACTATTTTAGCTCGATCGCCCGCCAAAAAGTCAACAAACGCTTTTGCGGCAGCGGGATTGCGGCTGTTTTTAATAACTGCCAGCGGATACACAATGGGCGAATGCAAATTTTCGGCAGCCGTTAGCCGTAGGGCTACTTTGTCGGAGGCTGTGGCGTCAGTCGTGTAAACTATGCCAGCATCAACGTTACCGCTTTCGACGAATGTCAGCACTTGGCGGACGTTATTTCCTAGCACTAACTTTGGCTGAAGTTGCTGCCACAATCCCAGCTTAGTTAGCATTTCCTGAGCGTATTGTCCCACAGGTACGCTCTTGGGTTCGCCGATCGCAATTTTCTTGATTCTGGCATCTGTCAACTGTTTAAAATCGCTCAAAGCAACACCGTTTTTGGGAGTAATCAAAACTAGGCGATTTGTCAGCAAATTGTGGCGCGTGTCGTTAATTAGCAGGTTGGATTGCTGCAAAGCATCCATTGGGTTGGTGGCGGCGCTGAAAAATACATCTACCGGGGCGCCTTGCTGAATTTGCTGTTCTAGAGCACCGGAACCACCAAAATTATAAGTAATAGTAAAATTCGGATTACTGCTTTGATAAACAGTTTTGATTTCCCCTAAAGCTTTCGATAGACTGATAGCAGCGGATACGTTTAAAGACGTTTGCTTCTGTGCTGTTGTTGGGGAAACGCTTTTAAGCAAGTTCCAAGCAATCAGCAGTGTCAGCGCTACAGCGGCTGCGACGATCGAGTTGAAAATACGTTTTCTTTCCACAAGGCTGTATTATAATTTGCCCTAGGGCGATCTACACTATCTGCAGTAGTAAGGTGCGCCCCGCACACCTTACAAGTAGATGCTGTTTGTCCAGGATTATCATCTTCTAATGACTGATGACTGCTGACTAATGACTACGATCGCCATTTGACGGAACAGCCTATCGCCTCTGTAGTTGAAGGCTCAACGGGTTGACTGTTGAGCAATTGGTCGATCGCACTCCGCAGATAAGAAACCTGCACCGCCCCCGGATCGTCAGCGTTGTCGTCAATTAAACCTTTATAGCGCAGTTTGCCGTCTTGGTCTAACAAAAAAACCTCCGGGGTTTTAGAAGCCCCAAAACTTTCAGCCACATCTTGAGCAACATCTCGGATGTACGGGAAGTTGAGTTGATTGTTGGCGGCAAAAATTTTCATGTTCTCAAAACTGTCGTCGGGATATTGATTTGCATCATTAGCATTAATCCCGATTAAAGTAACATCTCGATCTTGAAAATCTGCTTGAAGTTCTTTCATGCGATTGAGATACAACTGCACGTAAGGGCAATGATTGCACATAAATATCACCGCGATCGCCCGAAATTTTTCTAAATATCGAGCTAAATGGTGAACTTCTTCGTCCACTCCCGGCAGTTCAAAATCGGGAGCATAGCCGTTAATGGGAGTACCCGTTGTATCCATTAGTAAACTCATGTTTTCAGGAGGTGAAGAGCAGTATTTGCCAGCATGAAAGATGAAACTGTCAGCACGAGTAAAATTGGCTGTTGTTTGGCTTTAACTTAATTCTAGCCTTGCCAACAGCCTATTGTGATTCGTACTTCGCGATTTATTCCTCGTCTGGCTTTAGCCAACCTTGAGCCAGGGCTTGGTATCCAATAAGTTTGTATGCTAATTTGGCGGCGGTAAATTCTGAGACTACAGAATCTACAATAGGTGCTAATTCCATAATGTCACACCCGATTACTTCGTAGGACTCGAAGATGCGGCGCAAAAACGCGGTGAGGGAATACCAATTTAACCCGCCCGGTTCCGGTGTTCCCACCCCTGGAATTAAAGTCGGATCGATGCCGTCTAAGTCGATCGTCAAAAATACTCGCTTAGTTGTTATGCTGGCAATTGCCCGATCGGCCCAATCTGGTTGAGTAGCGATTTCGCGAGCTCGAATCACGTTTAGCTGTTTTGCTTTAATCAAGTCGGCTTCTTCCTTGCAGATAGCCCGAATCCCGATTTGCAGTGTCGGTAAGCCCATATCGACAATACGCCGCATCACGCAGGCGTGGTTGTGAATCGAGCCTTCGTACTCGTGCCGCAAGTCTCCGTGGGCATCGATTTGCACGACTGTGAAAGGTTCGTTTGGGTATGCTTGGCGATAACCTTCGACAACGCCAGCAGTGATGCTGTGTTCGCCTCCGAGGGAGATGACAAATTTATTTTCGGTAACTAGCTGGTAGACTGCTGCTTGGGTGACTCGCAGCATTTCTGAGGATGAAACTGGTTGCCTGTTGCGGGTATCGGCGATCGGCTCTTGTGTATAAATTCCGACATCGTAGCAAACTTCGGAGTCCAATTCTTCGTCGTAGCACTCGAGTTGATGAGAAGCTTCTAGAAGTTTAGCGGGCCCGTTTTCGCACCCCCGGCGGTAAGTGGTGGTAGCTTCGTAGGGAATTGGCAAGATTACTACTTTGGCGGTGTCGTAGTCGGGTACAATTTCTGACCCCAGAAACGGTACGACGGCAGTGGAAACGATCGTTGGCATAAGGGAAATTTTAATACAGCAAAGAAGTCAGCAGGTTTAATCGTGACATAATATCGGCTCTAACTGCAAAGTAGTCAGTTGGCAGTTGGCAGTTGGCAGTTGGCACTGTTGACAATGCCCTATGCCCTATGCCCTATGCCCCATGCCCAATCTAAAATCTAAAATCTAAAATCGTATGACATCTTCTACTCCCACTTCGTCAACTGCTGTTGTCCCTCAAACTTGGCTGTGGAAAGGCTTTCCCATTTGCTACCAGGCTGCGGGTTCCCAGGGGCCTGCGGTGGTGTTTGTTCACGGTTTTGGTGCGTCTTGGGGCCACTGGCGCAAGAATTTGCCGGCGCTGGCGGCTGATTGTCGCTGTTTTGCGATCGACCTCATCGGTTTTGGCGGTTCTGCTAAACCCGCGCCCAAGCTTGAAATTGACTATACTTTTGAAACTTGGGGACAGCTAATTGCTGATTTTTGTCGGGAAGTTGCGGGCGGGCCGGCTTTTTTGGTGGGAAATTCGATCGGCTGTGTGGCAATTATGCAAGCGGCTGTGGATTTTCCCGATATTGCTTCTGGCGTAATTTTACTCAATTGTTCCCTGCGGTTGCTGCACGATCGCAAACGCGCCGAATTGCCTTGGTATCGCAGTTTTGGAGCGCCAATTGCACAAAAAGTGTTAAATGTCAAGTGGATAAGTCAACTATTTTTTAAACAATTAGCAACGCCAAAAACAGTAAAAAAAGTGCTTTTGCAAGCATATCGCCGTCCTGAAGCTGTCAGCGACGAACTGGTAAATATGCTGCTGGAACCTGCTAAAGACAGCGGCGCAGTCGAAGTATTCGTAGCATTTATCAGTTATTCTCAAGGCCCGCTACCGGAGGATTTGTTGCCGCTTTTAAGCTGTCCGGCTTTGATTTTGTGGGGTACGGATGACCCTTGGGAGCCGATCGCATTGGGCCGAGAATTGGCAAAGTTTCCGGCTGTTGAAAAGTTTATTCCTTTGGAGGGAGTGGGACACTGCCCGCAAGATGAAGCGCCGGAATTGGTCAATCCTATTTTACTCGATTGGATTAAAGAGCGATCGGTAATTGCAGAAAATTAGTGCATTTGCTCCTTTGGTGCCAGAAGAATTGGTTTGATTGAACCGCCCAGACGCGAAGAACACGAAGGAAGAAGTAGGAAGAAGAAATTAGGACACGGCAGTGCCGTGTCCTCAGTATAAGGAGTGCAGCCGGAAGTGATATTACACCCCACATTCCGCACCCCCAACTGGCACATACGCGGATTGAGGGGGTAAAAGTGAATCATCCCAGACAATAGTGAGTAAAAATACTCAATTATTTCGGTCACGCTCGCATCACCTAGTTAAGCATTCCTGATAATAGACGTGAGGGCGTGAGTTAAATCTGATGTAGGTTAAAATTGCGATCGTCACAAACCAAGTTTATTACCTCACTGTTACCTGATTGATGACGAAAATGCGTTAATTGCAATGGCAACCATAGTCAATCATCACCAAGAATAGCGTAAACTTGCGATCGCGATGAACGCTCAAATCAGAATTCAGCAGCCCATGCAGAAAGCATCTGACATGACAGTAGAAAACTTAGACCATCTAGGCTTAGTAGCAGGTCTAATTAATGACCTAGGAATTGTCCAAAAAATCAATGAATTAGTAGGCGAACAACCGGGCGAGATAGTCAGTCCCGGCCTGGTAGTCAAAGCCATGATTATCAAGGGATTAGGGTTGGTTTCCGCCCGACTATACTTATTCTATAAATTTTTTGAAGGGAAAGCAATAGAACATTTACTTGGGCCAGGAATTCAAGCATCACATCTGAATGATGACCGTTTAGGAAGAGTACTAGATAAATTATAAAGAACCGAACTTACCGAAATATTCACAACCATTGCCCTGTCAGCGGCTCAAAAATTCCCGATAAATATCGACACATCTCACTTAGACTCAAGCTCATTTGATCTACATAGAAAATATGAACAAGAGTTGCCATCAGTATCTTTTTATCACACAGAAATCGAAGGCAATCGCTCAGATAATTCATCAATCAACCATCAAACACCCCCAATACCAATTAAGATCACCTACGGCTACTCTCAATGGCCAAATCCCGACTTAAAACAATTCATTTTAGACCTAATTTGTAGTCGAGACAAAGATGTACCACTATTTTTGCGAGTAGCTTCAGGGAACGAATCAGATAATTCCATATTTGCCTCAATTTGTCAAGACTTTAAACTACCATTAAATCTCGACAGTTTAATGGTAGCTGACAGTGCATTATATACCGCTCCAAATTTAGAAATCTTAACCAATTTAAGATGGTTAACTCGTGTACTACTAAGCCTGAAAAAAGGGCAGCCAATGGTATCTCAATTAAATGAATCAGAATTGCAGGATATTTCTCAGACGGGATATACTTGGTCAAAACACAAAACTAATTCTGGTGAACTTACACAAAAATGGTTAATAATAGAGAGTAGTTTGCGTCGTGATGCTGACCGAGTTAAGGAATGAAAAAAATCAAAAAACCTGAAATTGAGGGTCAAAAAAAGGGGCAAGGTTTATCAATTATTGAATTTGCTTGTATGGTCGATGCTGGAGTCAGCAGCAAATCGTTTATCCCAACAACTAAAATGTCATAATTTAACTCAAAGCAGCACTCTAGAAGCGACAGGAAGACCAATTACTGATTTGACCATTTTTCATGAAAATTCTAGCTCTAGCTTGATATTTAAAGTTTAAGCCAAACTGGAATTAGATGCTAGTGCTATCGCCCGCATAACCAAAGCTAGTGGCCGATTTATCTTAGCTACTAATGTGCTGGATGTATCAAAATTAAATCCTGATGAAATGATGGTGAAATATAAGGAACAGCAGGCAGCAGAGAGAGGGCTTGGATTTTTGAAAGACCCCCTATTTTTTACGAATAGCGTGTTCCTCAAGTCGCCGGAAAGAATAGAGGCATTAACTTTGATAATGGGTTTGTGTTTGTTGGTTTATACTTGAGATCAAAGGTTACTACGTCAAAACTTGCAACTCACAAATTCTCAACTCAAAAATTAGTTACCCAAAGGAAAAAAACAACTTGCTCTACGCTGGAAATTCCCAACTTTTCAATTTATTCATACCGTTTGTATTCAAGGAATTCAATAAGTTTTTAATTTGATATCTGAACGGTTGGCGATAGAAATTTTATTGAGATTCACCTGTAGGCTTGATTATTTCTTGTTGTGAATTAAGTCTAATATTGATTGGAAAAACTGATTTACATTTAAGTAATTGTAGATGCAGAAGTGATGCCTCATGGTCATAATGCTAGCGATATATGCTGGGAAGTAATAGTTAGTAATGGTCAGATTTTTGACTTTTTATGGCTGAATAAATTTAATTCATGCGCTCATGGCAATTTTTAGGAATTCCTAACTGGGTGATGCGAGCGTTGCACAGATTTTCGGGTGTTTTTACTCACTATTATCTCGGATGATTCACTTTTACCCCCTCAATCCGCGTATGTGCCAGTTGGGGGTGCCGAATGTGGGTTATAAAAACACTTCTTCTCGTTCCTTCCTTCTGCCTCATGCCTCAAAACTCCAATTTCTAGCTTCGCTGCTTTCATTGAGATGCTCCCGAAGGCTTCTATCCGTCTCTTACTTCATTACCTAAAGTAGGGGAATATCCCCCTGCCTGATCGATTTTGATATAGTCGTGCAACCCTTAAAATTTATTGAACTCGCCTTCAGTTAAAATTAACTAAGAAATACCCAAAGCTGTTTTAGACATCGTAATTAAATTAGTAGCCAAAATTTTCTGGTGAACTGGAATATCAATAATAAAGATTGCCCCCTGATTAGGAGCTGAAATACAATTGAGCTTGCCCCCGTGTTTATCCACTACAATCTGATGGGAAATCGACAGCCCAATACCAGTACCCTTCCCGATAGGCTTAGTAGTAAAAAATGGCTCAAATAGGTGTTGGCTAATTTCTTCTGTCATCCCCGGCCCGTTATCCGTAAAATGAATTAACACTCGATTAGATTCCGTGACCTCAGTGCGAATGAAAATCTGAGAAGGATTAGCTTTCATTTCACTTAAGGATCGCGTCGTATTATAATCATCTATGGCATCAATAGCATTAGCAACAAGATTCATAAACACCTGGTTAAGCTGACCCGCATAACACTCTACCAGAGGCAGATTGCCGAATTCTTTGACCACCTCAATTGCAGGTCGATCCCCCCTTCCTTTAACACGGTTATGCAAAATTAACAGAGTGCTATCAATACCCTGGTGAATATCCACCGGTTTCATTTCAGATTCATCCAATCGCGAGAAGATTCGCAGCGACTGAACAATTTCGCGAATCCGGTCAACACCTACCTTCATTGAACTCAGCAATTTAGGTAAGTCTTCAACCAAGAAACCTAGTTCTATTTCCTCTATTTTCTGTTCAACTTTTGGCCCTGCATCCGGAAATTCTTGGTGATAAAGATTGACGAGATCAATCAAATTTTGGGTATAATCATCGGCATAAGAAAGATTCCCAAAAATAAAATTAACCGGATTATTTATTTCATGGGCTACACCTGCAACAAGCTGACCTAGACAAGACATTTTTTCGCTCTGCACAAGTTTAGTCTGCGTGATTTGCAATTCTAGAAAAGCCTTTTCTAAACATTGAGTTTGGGTTCGCAATTGAGCTTCCGATTGTTGCAATCCCGCCTCTGCTTGCAGACGCTCTTGAATCTCCTGTTTGAGCAATTGATTGGATTGAAAAAGTTCAGCCGTCCTTTCCTCAACTCGCCTTTCCAACTCCGATGCCAGCTTCAAGAGCGAAGATTCCGCTTTGACACGCTGTTCGATTTCTGCTTGCAAGCACACATTTTGCTCTAAGAGTTTCTTCGACAAATTGCGGAGCTTCATGTGGACATTAACACGAGCTAAAACCTCTTCATGCTGAAGAGGCTTAGTGATATAATCGACCGCACCCAGACTCAAACCTTTAACCTTATCCACCGTATCAGCAAGAGCCGTCATAAAAATCACGGGAATGTCTCTCGTTAAGTCATTAGCTTTCAAACGGCGACAAGTTTCAAACCCATCTATTCCTGGCATAAGCACATCCAACAGGATCAGATCGGGCGCAGCATATGCGACCTTCTGGAGAGCACTTTGACCATCCCTAGCTACCAATACTTTAAATCCAAAATCAGCCAAAAAATCGAACAGGACACCTAAATTAGTCGGGGTGTCATCTACGATTAAAATGGTGCTTTGTTCGGCAAGTTCACTACTCATTGGTTGTCCTCCTATATTGTTTAATAAACTCTAGGATTTGTTGTTCTTCAAATCCTTTCGCTAACTGGCGCAGATGGCTAGCAAAGGGAACCCATTGCTCATTGAGTTGTTCTAGTTTTGCAGCTCGCTCCGAAATCCCTCGGAGATCGCCCATCATCGCTAGATCGAATAGAACGGCGATTTCCTCATCGGGGGGAGCTACAATTTCAGAACTTAGAGATTTTTTTTCTCCTTCTGCTTTCCTAATCTCTTCCAGATTTTCTTCATAAATCCATTCTAACCCTAAATGAGTACGTAATTTTTCTAAAAGCTCCTCGATTCGTATGGGTTTCGGAATAAAATCATTGCAACCTACCTCGGCACTTTGTTGTCGATCGAAATCAAAAACGCTGGCAGAAGTAGCAATCACCACTAAATTAGTTTGATCTGATGATTTGCGAATCCGGCGCGTTGCTTCTAAGCCGCTCATTACTGGCATCATCAAGTCCATTAAAATACAGTCGGGCTTATACTCCACCGCCTTGTTTAAACAGTCCTGACCCTCCGTTGCTTCCAGAATTTTAAATCCTAACGGCTGAAGCATTCCCGCCAGGATCGAACGATTCTGCCACTTGTCGTCAGCTATGAGAATTTTTAGCTTTCGGCCTTTGAAACCAACGATTGTGTGGGCATTGGCTTTGGCTGCATTAGTCGCCCATTCGGATACCTCTGGCAAATCTAAATCGAACCAGAAAATGCTCCCTTCTCCTAATGTACTCTTCACCTTTATTTCACCGCCCATCATCTGGACTAATTGGCGACTAATTGCGAGTCCCAACCCGGTTCCTTCAACCTTCAGGTTGGCTTCTCCTACTTGGTGAAAAGGCAAAAATATGTCTTGCAATTGCTCTGATGCCATACCCACTCCGGTATCTTCCACTTGA
This sequence comes from Microcoleus sp. D3_18_C4, assembly GCF_036702355.1. Lineage (NCBI taxonomy): Bacteria > Bacillati > Cyanobacteriota > Cyanophyceae > Oscillatoriales > Microcoleaceae > Microcoleus > Microcoleus sp. D3_18_C4. The sequence goes on along the minus strand of NZ_JAUBTF010000041.1, from coordinate 13,032 downwards.
AACCGAATCTTGCCATCTTGATATCCTACTTTGAATGCCACTCCGCCTTTTTCGGTAAACTTAATCGCATTGCCAAGTAAGTTGATTAAAACTTGACGCAACCGTTTTTCATCACCCTGGACGGCAATAGGTAGTTGGGTAATGGGCTCGTAAATAAGGGAGATTCCCTTTTGTTCTGCCCGAATATTGCAAATTTCAGCCAGACCTTCCAAAAATTGTGAGAAATGGAAATTACTCAAGTGGATTTCCATTTTTCGGGCTTCGATTTTGGAGAGATCTAAAATATCGTTAATTAGGGTTAAGAGGTGTTCGCCACACTGACTAATCACGTTCAGACCATCTTTTTGCTGGTCAGCCAAGTTTTTTTGTCGTTTGAGGATTTGGGTGTAACCCAAAATGCCATTAAGTGGCGTTCGGAGCTCGTGGCTCATATTAGCAAGAAACTCACTCTTGGCAGAGTTGGCTGCTTTCGCTAATTCTTCTGCTTTTTGTAAATCGATATTTTTTTCTTGTAACTGTTGCGTTCTTTCTGCCACCTTCGCTTCTAAAGTAGCATTTGCTGCTTCCAAATCGTTATAAAGACGGGCATTTTCAATTGAAATAGCTGCTTGAGAAGATAAAAGTTGTAAAACTTCTAAACGATCGGGAGTAAAAGCACCAGTTGTGAGATTATTTTCTAAGTAAAGAATCCCAGTCAGTTTTCCTTGATGGACTATGGGGGTACATAATACTGACTTGGGTTTTTGGTTGACGATATAAGTATCCGCCGTGAAGGTTCCTTCACAACTCGCATCGTTTAATACCACATTTTCCTGAGTTCGGGCAACATAGTTAATCAAAGATATGGGTAGTTGCTTAGTGTTTTCCACTGGTATTCTTTGCAGCACTTCTACATCGCCATCTACAGTGCCATAAGCTTCAATGAGTAGATTTCCAGCTTGGTCTAAAATGAAAATGCCACTTTGAGCACCCGCATTCTCGATCGCTATTTTCATCAATTTCGCTAACAAATTAGTCAACACAATTTCGCCAGAGAGAGCTTGAGAGGCTTTGATGACAGTCGCTAAATTTAGTGCGCCACTCGCTGCACTCGTCGAGCTAGTGATCATCGTGACCGGGCTACCTTGACTTTCTGGCTTGGCTATCCGGGAAAGTATTTGAGGATATCTGGCTTCTAAATCTTTGACTATAGCTTTCGCTCCCCAGCGACTATATCCGTAGCGAGCATCGGTTAAATAAATCCGAGCAATTTTATCTTTAGAACGGGAAAAATAAAAGTCTCCTGCTAATTCGTTGGCTAATGCTTCTTCTTGGATATATCCCTGTTCTTTGGCTCCTGCTATGGCGCGATCGTAATAATCGCTCGCTTCTAAAGGTTGTCCCAAAACCCGCGCTTTTTCTGCTTCTACTAACTCATACTTGTGCTGAAAATTGCACGGCGCATGGAACGCCCAAGTCTTCATTCTTTCTTGGTTAGCTGCTACTACACTTAGATATTTTTCTTTCTCTTTTGGCGAGGCTTTTGGATACAGTGCTAGGAGGGAAAGAGAATGGTAAAAGTTGTCGATACTCATGTGAATTAATCCTGCACCCATGCTGGCGTATTTTAATGCTAAATGAGCAAGAATTAATGTTTGATTAAACTCTTTAAATAAATAAGATAGCATCATTTTGCCGGCATAATAGGCATAGAGCAAAGTCCCATTGTTAGAAGCTATAATTCCTGGCAGTAGTTCTTCTTCATTAAAGCTTGCACCTAGTAAATGGTATGTGTCTGAGTTTTTCTCCAGTAAATTGTCAACTATTTGCTGGTGAACTTTCACAAATAAAGTATCATATTCTTGTTTGAGCTGAATGGTCATAGCAACATATTTTGCCTGTTCTTGCTCAAGTTTTTGTAGCTCTCCCCCGCTAAAAAGTAAGTGATTACAATAATTTGCTATACTGTGACAAGCATATTCTATATCTCCAGTTTCTATACCACTTTGAATTGCATCAACCAAAGATTCTAGGGTGGCCTTAAGCGGATCTTTCCAAAACCTTGCCAGACAATTAAATATACAAACTATTTTTGATTTAAGGGTAATAGCGTTAAATTTTTCTAGTAAAAAAATAGCTAAGTTACCAAATCGATATCCAGAATCTATGTCTCCTAATCCTCCACAGAGTAACACTCCATACCAAACATAAGCAAAAGCAGATTCAGGCGAATTTCCATACTTAATAGACAAGGCTATTTTTGTATAAAGAATTTGCGGAAACATCGCAGGATTTACAATAAAAGCTGGTGTTATAATAAGATTTAATATTCGCATAGCCGCGAGTTTATCGGGAGCTGTCATTGTCGGCAAGTTTGCTAAATCATCAACTCTCATTTCTTGAGGTGGTTCTGGCTCTAAGCTAATTCCGAACATTTCCAGAACGACGAGTCCATTATCTATAGCTGATATTCTCCGATTTTGAGACATCTCTAATTGAATTATAAGTTCGTAGACCTTGCCTTTTTCCAGAAGGGTTTTCGATTGTTTCAGGGTCGTCTCAGATAAGTGTTGCGCTCGCTCATAATTAGTGTTTATATATTCAGTTTCTGCTGCTTCAAGATGGAGGTTAAACGTCAGATTATATTGACTCTCCCAGCTATTCTCCGGGAGTAGTCCTAAACCCACATTCAAATATTTGACAGCCGACTCATAAGCTGTGGCAGCTTTGGCTTTCTGTCCCGCGATCAGATTCAGTTCTGCCAGCTCATATCTTTCCACATCTAAAGTGATTAACTCCGTTCCATAATTTAGTTGGTTAACCAGTGCAAAGATATTTTCTTTTCGTTCTTCAGGGGTTGTGGAATTCAGTAGTAATTGACCAATCTTTCGGTGAGTTTCTTTTTTCTGATCCTCTGGTATCAGAGAATAACACGCCTGTTGCACTCGGTCATGCAAAAACTTGTAGGTGACATTAAACTGCTCGGTTGACGTTTCTGTAGATATGGCCGAGTCAAATAGCAGGGGGATTTTGTAGGAATTATTTAGTGGTATAACGAAACCAGCTTGGAGCGCTTCCCATAAATCCGTTGCGGTATCTGACTGAGATTTTTTATTAGCAATTGCCAAAACCTCTAAACTAAATTTATCTCCTATACAGGCAGCTAATTTTAAGACATTTTGCGTCGGGGACGATAGCTTTTGAATTTGGCTGACCATCAATTCGACAACATTATCGCTGATATCAATGCCTTGAAGCAGTTGGATATCCCACTGCCAACAAACTTGAATGAAATCAAAGGAGAGGAGTTGGTCTTGATAAAGGGATTTGAGCAGTTGAGTCAAGAAGAAGGGATTTCCCTGGGTTTTCTTAAAAACCAACTCAGCCAGGGGCAAAACTTCGGAAATGTGAGTGCGAAGGGTTTCGCTTACTAATTGGTTGACATGAGATATATCCAAAGGTTGGAGGATAATATTATTTACTATCGCCCTGGTATTTTGAATTTGCTCTAAAGTATAAATTAAGGGATGAGTGGCACTGACTTCATTATCCCGATAAGCCCCAATTAATAGCAGATATTTACTATCTGGATGGGTCATAATTAGCTGGATAAGCTTAAGGGAAGCCGAATCTGCCCACTGCAAGTCATCCAAAAATATCACTAGGGGGTGTTCGGGTTTACTAAACACCTGTATAAATTTTTGAAACACTCGATTAAATCGGTTTTGAGATTCAGTGGGTCCCAAAGTCGGAACCGCAGGCTGTGGATCAATAATCTTTTCTACTTCGGGAATAACCTCAATAATAATTGACCCATTGGCACCAAGTGCTTTGATAATTTTAGCTTTCCAAATAGCTATTTGAGCAGAATTTTCAGTGAGCAGTTGCCGCATCAATCCTTGAAATGCTTGAATTAAAGAAGCATAAGGAATATTCCGCTTAAATTGATCAAATTTACCCGAAATAAAATACCCTCTTGCTCCGACTATAGGTTTATCAACTTCGTTAACTAAGGAAGATTTCCCGATACCTGAATAACCGGAAACTAGCATCATTTCCGTTGTCCCACCACTGACGCGAGCGAAAGCTTCTAGCAAACTAGCAACTTCTTTTTCCCGTCCATAGAGTTTTTGCGGAATCAGAAATTGGCTGTAGGAATCTAGTTGACCTATAATAAATTGGCAAATCTCTCCTGAAGCAAGCATCTGCTGGCAGGTTTCTAAGTCAACTTTTATTCCTAAAGCACTTTGATATCTATCTTCAGCGGTTTTAGATAATAATTTCATTACAATTTCAGAAACTGCATCCGGGATTTCGGGACTCAGCTTTTGAGGTGGTATTGGTGATTTAGCTATATGGCAATGAACGAATTCTAGGGGGTCTTTTGCGGAAAAAGGTAGCTTACCCGTCAGCATTTCATAAAATGTAATGCCGAGGGAGTAAAAGTCCGTGCGGTAGTCCACTGAGCGGTTCATTCTGCCGGTTTGTTCCGGCGACATATAAGCAAGAGTTCCTTCTAATAAGTTGGGATTGGTGACGGTTTGATTTTCTCGCTCTAAGAGAGAAGCAATGCTAAAATCAATGATTTTTACTTCGTTTGTATCTGGGTTAATTAGGATATTTTGGGGCTTAATGTCTTTATGGATTACATTACTATGATGGATCTCTCCCAGAGTGTTTGCTAACTGAATGCCGATTTTGAGAAAGGCGTCTATCGCCAAGGATTGATTGTTAAGATAATCTTTTAAGGATTGACCGCTAAAATTTTCTACTATCAGCGCTAAGCCGTTATGAGAGTTTTCTAAAGCTATGGGTTTAACTATTCCTTGACTGTCTAAATGTCGAAGTATTTTATATTCGTGTCTTAATCGGGAAATTTCTTCGATTGTCGGATGCTCAGCTTTGAAGGTTTTGATAATTGCTGAGGTTCCATCAATATCTTTGATGCCGCGATAAATAATAGTATTGACACTTTCGTAAATAGCTGCGCTTAGGTTGTAACCCAAAATAGTAATGCTCATGTACGTAATTTCCCTAGTGATCAATTAAAGAGCAGGTGGTATTTCAGTAGCTATACTGATATTTATGACAGAATCGAATTAAAAAACTATTTTCTATGCACTCTAAAAAAGTATAATCTAAGCTTTTTGAATAATATTTAGATTTTAACAAATCTCAATGTGCTTGTTTGGTACTTAATCTGCAAGAATCTTTAAACTTTATTAAGTATTTAAGTAAACTCCTGAAAAAATTAACGACAAAAGTGCTGAATCTACGCGGTGTGATAGTAGAGGATAGCTTGGACAGAGAAGAGACGATTATTTTTGCGGTTAGAGTAATAAAGAAAACAGCACTTGCCCCACGATTTAGCTCAAGCAATTATTATCTTTATGACAATAAGATAGTGCTGCATACTCAGGACTACGCCAATTTTTACAGGACACAATGGCTGTACTTGCTTGAAAGTACCGATTTTTGTTAATATTGTTAAAACTTAACTAAATTCCTATGAAATCAACTACTAGGGCGCTGAAAGAATGGAATGTAGCAGTTAATGCTTTGGAACAAGGTCAAACGATTGTGCTGTTGCGGAAGGGAGGAATTCGCGAGCAAGCAGGACAGTTCAATGTCACTGACAAACAGGTTTTGCTGTATCCAACTTTTGAACACCAACAGCCGGGTTTATTAAAGCCGGAGTTTGCACATCAAGTCAAGACTGTCAAATCTGGTTGGCATCCTGAAGTGATTAGAATTGGTAGTTGGGCGGAGATTACTGATGTTTTTTTGGTAGCTTGGGAACCGGCAATTACTGCGCTATTTCCCTACCATATTTGGAATGAAAATTTTGTCAGCGATCGCCTAAAATGGAAACAAGCTCAGCCAATTTATATTTTATTGCTGCGGGCTTATCGCCTTGCAGAAAGCCGCGAAATTCCCTACATTCCTGAATACGGCGGTTGCCGTTCTTGGATCGATTTGGCTGATGCTATTTCGCTGGAGGGAAGCCAAGCTGTTTTGAGCGATCGCGAATACGTTGAACGCTCAAATGAAATCCGCAATCTGATAGCAAATCCTGCGAATGCTTCTGGTTAGCAGATAGTGACAACGCTGACAGATGGCACTCAGGATTTTAGTCCTCATTAATAGTTTTTAATGTACTTTTCGAGAGGCGGGCTTCTACAAAACCCAGCCCAAAATCCGCAGCTAAGGCCATGAAAGCGGCCGGAATTGCCCCAGCCAAAAGTAACTGATTGTTGACGGTAGCAACGCCACGAAAAATAAACACCCCCAAGCCACCCGCGCCAATTGCAGCGGCAATTGTAGCAAGTCCGATCGCAATTACCGCAGCAACTCGCACCCCCGCCAGAATCACGCCCAGTGCCAGGGGAATTTCCACTTGCCATAACAGTTGCATATCAGTCATCCCCATGCCTCTTCCTGCTTCCGTAATAGCTGGATCGACGCCGACAATACCAGTATAAGTATTGCGGATAATGGGCAGTAAAGAATACAGAGTGAGGGCGATAATTGCCGTGCGATCGCCTATTCCACCCACTACCGGCACCGGGATTAGCAAGCCAAACAAAGCTAAACTGGGAATTGTTTGCATAATATTAGCAAAACCCAAAATTGGCTTTTTTAATTTGGGTTTTCTCGTGGCTAAAATTCCCAGGGGCATCCCCACAATAATAGCGATAAAAATTGCCACAGTTACTAAATATAAGTGTTCAGTTGCGCGCTGAATTATCTCAGTGCCATAGCGGTTGATAAATTGCATCATGTGGAAATTAGTAATTAGGAATGCAGAATTGTAAATTTTCCTATAATCGAATATCTCGTACGAGTCGGTTCACCAATATCTTTAATTGGCCACCATCAGCTTCAAAAACCGACCGATAGCCATAAATGAATGATGCGATCGCACATCATATTATTACCCAGTCCCGGGTAATTGCAAACATTCAATAAATGCGCGAGCTTCTGGATGCTGAGATTTGAGAAAATCATCAGGTGTTGCCAATTCAATCAACCGCCCATCTTGCATCAAACCAATTCTAGAAGCTAACAAAAAAGCTTCTTGAATTCCGTGAGTCACAAAAATCACAGTTTTGCCCAGTTGCTGTTGCAATTGACCGAATTCTCGCTGCAATTCCAGACGAGTAATGGGGTCTAAAGCACCAAACGGTTCATCCATTAACAATATCGGAGGGTCAGCCGCCAGTGCTCTAGCGACGCCTACCCGCTGCCGCTGTCCGCCGGATAACTGATGGGGATAGCGTTTGGCGAAGTGCTGGGGGTCGAGGTTGACTAATTCTAACAGTTGGCGGACGCGAGATTGAATACGATCGCCCTCCCAACCTTCTAATTTTGGCACTAAACCGACGTTTTGCTCGACGGTAAAATGAGGAAACAAACCAATTTCTTGAATCACATAGCCAATTTTTCGACGCAGTTGAATTGGGTTCCACTGAGTTGTCGGTTTTCCCATGACAAGAACTTCGCCACTGCTTGGCGTTAGTAAATTGTTAATCAATTTCATGGTAGTAGTTTTGCCACTCCCGCTGCGTCCCAGCAATACTAAAACTTCTCCTTGCAGCACTTTGAAATTGAGTTGGTCTACTAAATGCCTGCGGTTGAGGCGATATGTCACGTCGAGGCATTCGACAGCAACTTCATGATTGAGAGGCATGATTAGTTCCGGTGATTTCGGTTTTCAGGAATTTTAGAACTTACATACAAGGGGCTAGAAACCAGGTTTTTTTCTTAGATAATTTGCTGCTTAACCCAAGATTTATCAGAGAAACCGGGTTTATGAGCGTAAGTCCTAAAATTCAAATCAGCGAGAATGGGGGGCAATTCCCAATTCTAAAATCTAAAATCGACTTGATTTTGCCATTCTAGCAGCAAGGCTCGACATTGGAGGCAAGTTAATTTTTTGAGCAAATCGCGAATTCCGTCTGGGGTAGCAGGATATGCAGCACCGATATGTTCGGGGCTTACTGTTGCTGTAGGGTGCAATTCTGCAACAAAACCGTAGAGTTTTTGATTGGAGAAGGAACTGTTTATTGCCCAGCCAATGGTGTTGATCGGTTCGATGCGGGCGATCGCACTTTCTGTCACGCCTAATTCTTTCTTGAGTATAGCTGGAACTGCCGCTGCTGGCGTGGCTTCGGCTGGTACGCGACCGCCGGGAAAATCGAGGGTTGCTTCTGCCACGCCGGGGCGATACATCGGTGGAGGAAACAGCAATTTGTCAGCTTGAATTGTCAAGATTACAACTGAATCTGCTCTTTCTACTCGCCAATATTCTACTGTTTTTCCTTCGGTTGTTTCGAGATGTTCGGCGATTAGTTTTACCCAATGAGAGTTGATTTCTACAAAGCGGTCTAGAGTTTTCCACTGGGATTGTGCAGTTTGGTTCATGTGGGAATTTTTGAAATAAATCAGATGCTGTTTGCTATGGTAGGCGATTTTTGCCGAGCTGAACAATAGCCGATCGACCTTTTCAGCTTTGAGCCAGTTTTTTCCTCTCGATTGTAAATTTTTGCTACAAGGCTACACATTTGCCTGGGAAATTCCGTAGCATAGACTACATAATGAATTTTTCTGCGCCTTCGCTCTGGGTTGTTGAAACCCCGACCTGGTTCAGAACCTTAGCTCAAAAGGAGTTGTTATGAAACTGCAAACAGATATTCGTACTTGGCAATCCCAACCAACGCCCGGAAGCTTCGCCAGTGTCCGCGACTGGGAAAAATTTGGCTGTGCCGTACCTGCACCAAAATTGACTCCTTCTATGTGGGTTAAATTGTTCAATCCGCCAACCGCATTCAGCTTTGACGAAGCGTGGTTGTTGTGTGAATGTTCCGAAGAACAGTGGCTAGCTTGGATTCCTGATTATGGCGAAATTTTACTGAGTACACATGAATTTTGCGCTACTAAATCGTGAATTACGCAGACAAACTTTCATAAACCAGGTGTTAAAATCCATATCCCTCCGGTTCCACGGGATTTTTTGGAAACAGGCTGGTTTCTGCGTAATTGTTCTGCGTAATTATCTCGTTTGCAGTGAGGAATGCAAGTCCTTAAACTTTGATAAGGACTTGCATTCCTCACTACAAACCTCTTCTATGATGTCGTTGCCGCCGATATCATAGAAGTCCTCATAGATATTAATTGAAATTTCGCCAACAAAAAGAGCAATAGGTTTTCTATTGCTCTTTTTGTTCAAAAACACTCTCTAGTTTTTATCTTTAAGATAGCGGAAGTTATATCAACTGGCCTTGATTGACCCCAATATCGCTGCGGTGACGGGTTTACTGTATCGATGCTTGCATGGGAGATATTGGTGAACCCGCCCTTACAGCACTTACGGTCAATTTAGCCCCTGTGATATTGCTGGCTTATTTGCAAACTGCACGGTTATTTGCGTTTCTGACAATCGTGCCTACTCTACCATTAATCTGAATCGGGTTCTTGGTGCTGGCTCGAATCAACAGCGGTTGTTTCGCCAGACATTCTCTGATTGATGCTGCCCAGGTGGTGAGAGCTCCGGTGTATTCTGTACGACCCGCTGGGGCGCGAAACTGATCGGTAATTAGGAAATCCGAGGTGATGCTAGTGTCAGTACCAACATTGGTAATAATTGGAAAGTCAAAGGCTCTGGGCAAGGTTCTGTCTTGGATTCTGCCCGGTACCAACTGGTAATTCTTCGAGCCACCCTTGTAGTCAATACCTGCTTGAGGGCTGGTGGGAGGGCTTGTTTGAGCCAATGCGGGAACAGGCAAGCTTGCTACCAAAACGGTGCAGGCACTCCAAAATAATTTCGATTTCATTCGATTCATCTCCTCAACTTTAGGACGATTAGCACTAATTTAGGTATGCTCAAAAGACACTAGCTTTTATTGAGAAAGCGCCTGATGATATTCAGCTTTTGAGTTTGAGTTCAACTTACCTAATTTATTACCAAACATCTTCAAAAATGTTAAAACTGGCTTGCCTGACACACTGTAGAAAAGTTTCAGTTGAGTTAGATATTTACACATCTGAAGTTGTTACAGCATTGGGGAGTCGGTTTTACCAGAATGATTCATTTTTGAGCGATGTCATTGGAACTTTATCAAATTTTGTCTCAGATATCAAGTTTTGCCGATCGCATATCCTGTTTTAACACTGGTTTGCGGCTCGATCGAGCTTTGAGTGTGGCGCGCTATACCAGGGCGAGAAAGATGCTACAGTGCATCGATGGGCGTTTGAGTATTTTCAGGCGACAATAGACAGAGAAGGGGCTTGAAAATAGGTGATTTTAGTGGAAGATAGTAAATTTATCGACGTATCGGACATTATGGGTGTTCCCGTGGCTCCGGCGGGTTACAAATCGGGCTTTGTGGGTATTGTCGGACGCCCGAATGTCGGAAAATCAACGCTGATGAATCAGTTGGTGGGGCAGAAAATTGCGATTACTTCGCCGGTGTCTCAAACGACACGTAACAGGCTGCGGGGCATCCTAACGACACCGGAAGCACAAATTATTTTTGTAGATACTCCCGGAATTCACAAGCCGCATCACCAATTGGGCAAGGTTTTGGTGCAGAATGCCCGCACCGCGATTCAGTCGGTGGATGTGGTGCTGTTTGTGGTGGATGGTTCGGTGGAATCGGGAGGGGGCGATCGATATATTGTCGAAATTCTCAGCAATTGCAAAGTTCCGGTGATTTTGGGGATGAATAAGTTGGACGAACAACCGGAGGATTCCGTGTTGATCGATCGCACTTACGAGCAAATTGTCAATCCTGAGTGGCCTGTAGTGAAATTTTCCGCTCTCACGGGCGAGGGTGTCGAGCCGCTGCAACAATTGTTAATCGAACATTTGGAGGTTGGGCCTTATTATTATCCGCCCGATTTGGTGACTGACCAGCCGGAACGCTTTATTATGGGCGAATTGATTCGGGAACAGATTTTGCTGCTGACGCGGGAAGAAGTGCCGCATTCTGTAGCAATTGCGATCGACATCGTTCAAGAAGAAGCGAAAATTACTAGGATTCTAGCGACAATTCACGTCGAACGGGATTCCCAAAAAGGTATTTTAATTGGTAAAAGCGGCAGTATGCTCAAGTCGATCGGCAGTGCGGCCCGGGAACAGATTCAAAAGTTAATTGAAGGCAAAGTGTATTTGGAGTTATTTGTCAAGGTGCAGCCGAAGTGGCGGCAGTCGCGCACTCGTTTAGCCGAATTGGGATATCGGGTGGAAGAATAAAACTTTATCTGTTGGCAGTTTCCCTATGTTAATCCTGATGTGCTCAGAAGCAGATTAAAAACAAGATTGACAATTTTGCCAGATCCGCAGCCATAGGCTAAGATTTTGCAAATAGATCGTCAGTGGAAGTATAGTTTAGAGAGAGTCTGTTGAGGCAACCAATTTGAGAGCTTTTGTTGAACGATAGTCTGAATTTAGCTAGGCTACTTGGTTAATTGTTATGAATGAAGTCAAAGTACAGAAATCCATCTTGTTCCTAGCTGCTAATCCAATAGGAACAACAAGCTTACGTTTGCAGCAGGAGGAACGGGAAATCAAAGACCGTTTGCGTCAAGCAGGATATGGTAAGGTTCCTATCAATTCAAGAGGTGCGACCCGTACAAGAGATATTCAACAAGCAATGTTGGATTTCAAGCCTCAAATTGTGCATTTCAGTGGACATGGTGCAGGAGAAGAAGGGTTGGTTTTTGAAGATCTAACTGGAAAAGCAAAACTAGTTGATTCAGAAGCCTTAGCAGATTTATTTAGACTTTTCTCTAGTCATGTAGAGTGTGTCGTTTTAAACGCTTGTTACTCAAAGTTTCAGGCTGAGGCGATTGCACGGCATATAAATTACGTTGTAGGCCTGGAACAGGCGATCGGAGATCGTGCAGCAGTTGAATTTGCGGTTGGATTCTACACAGCAGTTGGTGCTGGTGAATCTTTTGAGTTTGGTTATCAGTTAGGGTGTAATGCTATTCGTATAGAGGGAATTCCAGAGCATTTGACACCTACTCTGTTCAATAAGAAAGCATTGGGCAAGAGTATTTCAATTGGAAATGTTCAAGGTGTACCCACGATAGTGTTTTTCGTAGTTTACACAGAAGTAGGTGCAGAGTATCAAGTAACTGCGCCTCGGAATATGAGAACGCAAACGCTAATAGAAAACATTCTGGCTGTTCTTAAGGAAGAAGTTGCAGAAAGTCTCTTTATCAAAAATGCAGAGATGTATAATTGGAGTCTCTTCCTTAGAGAAAATCTCTTAACAGCGATTCCCTCAAATTTTCCTCTTCAAGCCGCATGTATCAAAGATGGTACTATTTGCGAAATTCATGCTGAGATTAAAGAATCTTTTTCTACAATTCGTGCGTCTTCTCCTTCATCGACTGTACATAATGTTCCTTCCTTGAATGGAAGTGATGTTGATCAAGTGGAGCTTCGCCAGCAATTTTATGAAGAATACATCCAAAGGAAACAGCAAAAAGAGGATTAAGTCATTTATTTATCTAGATGAGTACAAAATGTACTCAATCTCCTCACAGATATTTGAAGGACTAACGGAATACGTAACAAATTACTCTGGTAATAAAAGGAATGAGCTAGAGGCTCAGGAAGGACCTGTAGGAAGTGGACGAGTCTTAGCTGATATCCTTAATAAGGAAGCTTCTACTGAGGAGAGGAAATTTCTGCATGATTACTCTTACAGTCTTTTTGAAGAGAAGCTCTTTGATGATAAAAGAGTTTTGCAGGTTGACTCAAGTAACATTGGAAGGAAAATCAAGAATCTTGACGACTACGACTTTATCAAGATAAGAGGAAGGCTTCTATTTAATGATGTAAAAATAGTCAATGAAACCATTAAAAATATTAACCAACTTGGAATGGCTTGTGCTTACCTTGCTACCTATTCAAATCTAGAGGAGTTGCGAAATCAATTCAGTGATGCCTTAGTTCAATCGAAAAACCTGGGGGGGTAACAACCAGCCTGAAACCCATACCTTTGTAAGGATTGAGCCAATGTGTGCTAAAAAAAAATAGGC
>NZ_JAUBTF010000040.1:0-70592 GCF_036702355.1 Microcoleus sp. D3_18_C4 | reverse complement strand
TTCTTACTCCCTCCCCTTGATAAGGGGAGGGTTGGGGTGGGGTAAAAAGTTTACGACTCCTGCAAGGATTGCTATATTTCATAAAATTGAAGGAAGCCTTGAGACACCTCTAGTGTAAATTATTTACCTACACCCGCTGGCTGCTGACGGTTTCGCACTTCCAGAAAAATCAACAAAGCATTAACATCAGCCGGATTCACCCCGCCAATTCTCGCCGCTTGGCCAATCGTCAGCGGTTTCACCTTAGCCAACTTTTCCCGCGACTCTTTCGAGAGAGTTGTAATTGCCATGTAATCCAAATCCGCAGGCAATTGTCGGCGTTCATGTCTGACAATTTCATCAATTTGATTTTGCTGTTTTTGCAGATAGCCAGAATATTTAATGTCAATTTCCGCACCCTCTTTCTCAGCCAACTTCAGACTAGAATTTCCTAAATTGTAGCGTTCCAAATCCACATAATGAAAACCAGGACGACGCAACAAATCAGCAAGAGTAATCGAACCTTTAATCGCTTGTTGAGTGCCCGCAAAAATTGCCTTGCCAACTTCCTCGTGCTCTTTCACCCGCGTCGAGTACAAGCGTTCCTTCTCTGCCACAATATTAGCTTTTTTCCGCTCAAATAACTCCCACCGGCGATCGTCAATCAAACCAATTTCCCGTCCCAGCGGCGTCAAGCGTTGGTCAGCATTGTCCGATCGCAATAATAGCCGATATTCCGATCGCGAAGTCAACATCCGGTAAGGTTCCCGCAAATCCTTCGTACACAAATCATCGATCAAAGTGCCGATATAACTTTGCTCGCGAGGAAACACTATCATCTCCTGATTTTTCGCAAACCTGGCTGCATTAATCCCCGCCACAATCCCCTGTGCAGCCGCCTCCTCATATCCAGTCGTACCGTTCACCTGACCCGCGCAAAACAGCCCTTCGATCTTCTTAGTCATCAGCGTTGGAAAGCACTGAGTAGCCGGCAAATAATCATACTCCACAGCATAAGCAGGGCGCATCATCTCGCACTTTTCCAAACCAGGAAGAGTCCGCAGCATTTGCAATTGCAAAGTTTCCGGTAAACCAGTAGAAAATCCTTGGATATAAAGTTCAGGAATATCTCTACCTTCCGGTTCGATAAAAATCTGGTGACTTTCCTTATCCGCAAAGCGCACAATCTTATCTTCAATACTTGGACAATAGCGCGGCCCCTTCGCATCCACCCAGCCGCCGTAGACTGGAGAAAGGTGCAAATTGTCTCTAATTAACTGGTGAGTTTCAGGCGTAGTTCGAGTCAAATAACAAGGCATTTGTTCCCGTTCGATCCAAACTTCTGGATCGAAACTAAACCAGCGAACCTCTGTATCTCCCGGCTGCGGTTCTAGGTTGGTGTAATCGAGAGTACGTTTGTCAACTCTTGCCGGAGTTCCAGTCTTCAATCTGCCAGTTTCAAAGCCCAAACGGTTGAGAGTTTCCGTCAAGCCAACGGCGGCAAATTCTCCCGCACGTCCGGCGGGCATCGACTTATTGCCTACCCAAATCGTGCCACCTAAAAAAGTGCCTGTGGTCAGAATTACTGCTTTGCATTCAAAAGCGACGCCGAAGTATGTTTCAACTCCGATAACTTCTTCGTTTTTTCCCAAAACTAAGTCTGTCACCATCGCTTCCCGGATGGTCAAATTCTCTTGGTTTTCGACAATATTATTCATTACAGCGGCGTATTCCCGCTTGTCAGTTTGTGCCCTCAGCGCCCACACTGCGGGGCCTCGCGAAGAGTTGAGGATGCGTTTTTGTAGGTAGGTGCGATCGGCCATTTTGCCAATTTCCCCGCCTAACGCATCAACTTCGTTAGTGAGTTGGGTTTTAGCCGGGCCACCGACAGCAGGATTGCAAGGTTGCCACGCAATTTTGTCGAGGTTGAGGGTGAGGAGAAGGGTGCGACAGCCGAGGCGAGAAGTGGCGAGGGCTGCTTCGCAGCCGGAGTGTCCGCCACCTACTACGATGATGTCGAAACTGTCTTGGAATTCTACTGGTGTTTGTGCGGTCATTCGATTTTAGATTTTAGATTTTAGATTTTAGATTTTAGATTGAAGAATAGACATCCGGCAAAATTAGGTTTTAGTTTCCTCAATTAAAACTCTTCCTCTCCATTAGTGTAGCTGCTTTCTTCAAACATCGATGTTAATCCAGTAATTTTTACGGGGGGTCGATCTTTGAATTCTACGACAAAGGACAACTCCCCACCCATTGCCGCGATATAACTTTGCAAAGTAGATACCAACAAATCCGCACGGCGTTCGAGTCGCGACACATTTTCTTGACGCATTTTTAATAATTCTGCCATGCGAATCTGAGTAAATTTCCTTGCTTTTCGTAAGTTTTGCAAGGTCATTTCTTCAGCCATCAACTCAATCGATCGCTTTTCGACTATTGCTCGTTGTTCGGGAGGCAAATTCTCCATAATAGTCTTCAGGCTAATTGTCATCTGTTTCTTGCTCGATTAACTTATTCTAATGATCTGTAAATCTACTATCTGCACATAGCATATTATAGGCAATAGTCGATCGAATAACCATATTTAATATGCACGCTTCGCGCCTTCGCGGTTCAATAATTCCGTAATCAGGCAGTTTTGCGCTATGTTAGACAAAAAAATCTCAACAAGCGTACACAAGTGAAATACTTCTTCTTATCCGACGGCTGGAAAGTTGGGCGCGTCTGGGGCGTAGGCGGCGAGTGGAGTCACGCCGCCTGGAGGCGGCCGCCGGACATCCAACAGCTCAACCTCTGTCTTTCCGATCGCAACGAAAAAATGTGGCTCTACCGCGTAGAAGACGCCGTACTCATGGTAGAAGTCCAACCAGCAGTCCGTCCCGATCCCGCCGATCCCGCCAAAAATATCGGCAACGTCACCCTCACCAGACTGATCGATGCCGAGCAAGTCCTCGAACGCCTCGGGACGATCGCCGCCCGCTGCGAAATGGGCAATCCGCAACTAATGTAATGCTCAACATATTGCAATCGGTTCTAACACTCGATACACTTCTTTAAATAACTTTCATTTTTATGCCTCCACCTTTGAAGGTAGATGGCAGTCGGCAAAAGGCAGAGTTTTAAACCCTACAGGTAACTGCTGGGGATTCAGAATCTGATTTTTCCGTAAAAATAGACATCATCACTTACACCTTGGAGAACCGCAGTCAATGGGACTACCCTGGTATCGCGTACACACAGTCGTCTTAAATGACCCAGGCCGATTGATTTCTGTACACTTAATGCACACTGCCCTCGTGGCAGGTTGGGCCGGCTCAATGGCCCTTTATGAACTAGCAGTTTTTGATCCCACAGACCCAGTTCTCAACCCAATGTGGCGTCAAGGGATGTTCGTGTTGCCCTTCATGACTCGCTTGGGAGTTACGGGTTCTTGGGGCGGTTGGAGCATCACTGGCGAAGGTAACGTCGATCCGGGCTTCTGGTCCTTTGAAGGCGTCGCCGTCGCTCACATCGTTCTATCGGGCCTGCTGTTCTTAGCAGCAGTTTGGCACTGGGTATTTTGGGACTTAGAACTTTTCAGAGACCCTCGCACCGGTGAACCAGCCCTTGACTTGCCAAAAATGTTTGGCATTCACCTGTTCCTCTCCGGCTTGCTTTGCTTCGGCTTCGGCGCATTTCACCTTTCGGGACTTTTTGGCCCGGGAATGTGGGTTTCCGACCCCTACGGCCTGACCGGTCACGTCCAGCCAGTGGCACCTGCTTGGGGCCCTGAAGGCTTTGACCCGTATAATCCGGGCGGCATCGTGGCTCACCACATTGCAGCGGGCGTAGTCGGCGTAATTGCCGGTTTGTTCCACTTGACAGTGCGGCCGCCGGAACGTCTTTACAAAGCCCTGCGGATGGGGAATATCGAAACTGTACTTTCTAGCAGTATCGCTGCCGTGTTCTTCGCAGCCTTTGTGGTTGCGGGTACGATGTGGTACGGTTCTGCTGCGACTCCGATCGAACTTTTTGGCCCGACTCGCTATCAGTGGGACAGTGGCTATTTCCAACAAGAAATCGATCGCAGAGCTCAAGCTAGCTTGGCCGGTGGTCAAGGCTTCCAAGAAGCTTACGAACAAATTCCTGAAAAATTGGCTTTCTACGACTACGTGGGCAACTCTCCTGCTAAAGGCGGTTTGTTCCGGGCCGGCGCGATGGTCAATGGCGACGGTATTGCGAAAAGCTGGCTGGGCCATCCAGTATTTACTGACAGCGAAGGTCGGGTATTGTCGGTTCGCCGCCTCCCCAACTTCTTTGAAACTTTCCCAGTAATTTTGACGGACAAAGATGGGGTCGTTCGCGCTGACATCCCCTTCCGCCGTGCTGAATCAAAATACAGCTTTGAACAAAGCGGAGTTACCGTCAGCTTCTACGGCGGCGAACTTAACGGTCAAACCTTTAATAATCCTCTAGATGTTAAGAAGTTTGCTCGCGCTGCTCAAAAGGGTGAAGTATTTGAATTCGATCGCGAAACCTTGAACTCTGACGGCGTTTTCCGCACTTCGACTCGCGGTTGGTTCACTTTCGGACACGTTTGCTTTGCTTTGCTGTTCTTCTTCGGCCATATCTGGCACGGTTCTCGGACTATTTTCCGCGACGTGTTTGCTGGAGTTGAGGCTGACTTGGAAGAACAAGTCGAGTGGGGCCTGTTCCAAAAACTGGGCGACGTGACCACCAGAAGAGAAGAACCTCTCTAAATTTCGCCAGCCTCTGGCTAGCCGGGAAACATCCCCGGTGTAAAAAAACCCGGTTTCTTGAAGAAACCGGGTTTTTTTAGTTAATAATAAAACCAACAATTAAGATAAGATAATACGGCAAGGGAAGATAGGGAAAATTTAACATGGAAAGCGTTGCTTACATTTTGATTCTGGCTTTAGCCATAGGCGTACTATTTTTTGCGATCGCCTTTCGGGAACCTCCCCGGATTGGCAAATAATTAGCTATACGCCTCCAGCAAGTCCAAAATATCTTAAACCGGACTGCGGTTAGCCCGCATCATAGTGATCTAATTTGGTGCGGGACTATTTCACTGCTGTGTGCTAAGTGATTTTTCTAGTCCAGCCATTCATCAGACCCCAGGCGGTTAGATGAATGGCAATTTGCTGGCAATGCCTGTTAAAATCAGCAATCATGCGCTGTTCCTCCTGCCAACACACAAATAGTCGCGTTCTAGAATCGCGTTCAGCCGAATCAGGTCAAAGCATCCGTCGGCGGCGCGAGTGTTTGAGCTGCCAGCACCGCTTCACAACTTACGAACGCATAGAATTTGTGCCGATTACGGTGATCAAGCGGGACGGCAAGCGCGAATCTTTTGACAGGTCAAAATTAGTTAGGGGATTGATTCGGGCCTGCGAAAAAACCGGTTTGTCTTCGGGGCATCTCGAAACTCTGGCGGAAGAAATTGAGGCCCAACTCCAAGGTAGATCGCTCCGAGAAATCGCCAGTTCAGAAATAGGGGAACTGGTGCTGTTGCACCTGCGGCCGCTCAGCGAAGTCGCTTATGTCCGTTTTGCCTCGGTATACCGCCAATTTCGAGGCATCCGAGATTTTGTAGATACCCTAAATCACCTTCAGAATCCCCTCAACGAAGCTGAAGATACAGAAACGGAGACAAATTTTGACGCAGATTTGCCGGATTCCGAAGCAGTCGATCGAGAAAGCCCAGCATCCTGCGCTACTCCTAGCTAAGCTCGCTTAAATTAATTTATCGAAATATTCTGGGAGATTGAAAACCATGTCGCGAGGAAGGCCGGGAGAAATAGCGACTCAAGGGACTCTCATTGGAGCGAGTGTTCTTTTTTCTCAGTAAGAGTGCTGGGTGTGATATGATCGTCATCGGTCTAAAATAGAGTATAACTAGACAACGTAAAAACTTAACTGGATTAGTTGAGTGCGTAGTCACACCTAACGGTGTTGCAGTTTAGGAAAGCTCGCATTTGAACAAAACCTAACTACAGATCGGTGACTAATTAAATACGGTAGGGCATACCGAAATTTACGCTTCTGGAGAAACCGACCTCTACTTAGACTGGAGTAATCCTGTCGCCAGCAAGTCGGCTCGTTGAATGAAGAATCTCAGTTTATTTATACCTGAGAGTGTCAAAATAGTCTACTTGACTCGGAATGTTAAGATGCAACGTTTTAACACAGAGTATGGAGTAACAGTAATGGCAAGCGCTGGTGTGCAGTTGCACCCGGCAAAAGTTAGCGAAAACTGACTTTAGTAAAAGATTTTGAAAAAAGTTAATCGCTTTTTCACCAAAATCTCTAATATCTGCCGGCACAAACGAAAAACATGAAGGAGAGAAATCCTAGGAAACTATTCGCATGGTCAATCTCAAAACCACAGTCAAAGACATCGGCTTTACTCACGAAGATTTTGCAGCCCTACTTGATAAATATGACTATCACTTTAGCCCGGGCGATGTAGTAGCGGGTACAGTTTTTAGTATAGAACCCAGGGGCGCTCTGATTGATATCGGTGCTAAAACAGCAGCGTACATTCCCATTCAGGAAATGTCCATCAATCGAGTGGAAAGCCCTGAAGAGGTATTGCAATCAAACGAAACCAGAGAATTTTTCATCCTCACCGATGAAAATGAAGACGGACAATTAACCCTGTCCATCCGGCGCATCGAGTATATGCGGGCGTGGGAAAGAGTGCGACAACTCCAAGCAGAAGATGCCACAGTACGATCGCAAGTATTTGCCACTAACCGCGGCGGCGCACTCGTGAGAATAGAAGGCTTGCGAGGCTTTATTCCCGGTTCTCACATCAGTACCCGCAAACCGAAGGAAGAATTAGTCGCCGAAGAATTACCATTAAAATTCTTAGAGGTAGACGAAGACCGCAACCGCCTAGTGTTGAGTCATCGTCGCGCCTTAGTTGAGCGCAAGATGAACCGCCTCGAAGTCGGGGAAGTCGTCATCGGTACAGTACGCGGTATCAAGCCTTACGGTGCCTTTATCGACATCGGCGGCGTCAGCGGCTTGCTGCACATCTCGGAAATTTCGCACGATCACATCGATACGCCTCATAGCGTTTTCAATGTTAACGACGAAGTGAAAGTGATGATCATTGACTTGGATGCCGAGAGAGGCCGGATTTCTCTCTCCACCAAGCAGTTGGAACCGGAGCCTGGAGCGATGGTCAAAAATCGCGAATTGGTATACGAAAAAGCTGAGGAAATGGCAGCTAAGTTCCGGGAGAAAATGCTGGCTCAAAAGCAAGCTAAAGCAGGCATAGACGTTCCTGTAGACTCAACTGATGCTGATGATGACCTCTCCGACGAACTCGAAGATGTGCCCTCAGCAATGGAAGAGGATCTGCCGGAAGTAGCAGTGGAAGCAGCACCCGAAGCAGCACCCGAAGCAGCACCCGAAGCCGTATTAGATGTAGAGGAAGAAATCCCTCCTGCGACGGAAGAATAACATCTTAGTTAGTGTGATTAAAAGAGGGAAAATTCCCTCTTTTTTTTTTGAGTTAGTCATTAGTTATTAGTCATTAGTCGCTGCTGGCGGGTTGACGATTCCCCATTATTAATTACCGAAATATAAGATATTTCTGTAGCTCGATGCAGCGATCGCACTTGGAATTAATACAAGTTGCAGATCGCTCTGCCTAAATAGGCATAGCCTTTATGCTGCTAATTTGTTAAGATTTACAAACATCAGGGACATCCGCACAAGTGCAAACTCATCAGCATTCTCAGGCAAAAACAAACTAGACAAGCAAATTACACAAAATAATACTTAGAAATTTCTTGCCCTGACGCTCAAAGGCAAGTGGATCATGAACATCGAACTATTAAAAGAAAAATTAGAACAGCTAAAAAAACGTCCCAATTCGAGCAAAGGAACGATCGACCAAATCGAAAACTGGTTAACCGGTTCCCACATTTTGCAGAGATTGAGAATTAATCCTTACTACCTAGCAGGCGGTACAGTCAAGAATATTAAAAGAATTACTTCGGAATTTCTGCACGGAGTGAAAGCCGGTGCCTTCGACTTGCACTGGGATATTCACTGCCCGCACTGCAACATGATTACAGAAGAATTTAAGGATTTGGCAGACACATCAGAAATGTCTTTTTGCCCGATGTGCGAGCGCGAGTTCAACATTGATTTGCTCGATCGCGTGGAAGTCACTTTTTCCCTGAACAAAGAAATCGAAGACCCGCAACTGCGGCCCGTCTGCGCTCCCCCTCCCGTACTCCAGAGCAAACTGCAACTGGTAACACCTTTATACTGCACCGAATCCGAGATAGTTAGCTTAGAAAAAGGTCGATATCGCTACTGCTGTCCCCTGACTTTAGCTAAAGGGATTTTAAAGGTGGAAGGCGAAGAAACAGAAGAGATACAAGAAATTCAACTCCAGCAGTTGGCCGGCCCAGATTTCGATAAAAAAGAGCTTGCCGTGCGTCCGGGAAAACTCAAGATAGAATTAACTAATAGCGAACACAATTTGTCGGGGCTGATTTTGCATTCAGATGAATTGCCCGATGAATTGACAGTAGAACAACTGCCCCTGCGGCTGTCAGGAATGCAACTGCTTCATCACCCGGATTATAAGCGTTTGTTCGGCGATCGAGTAATCTCGGAAAGAGAGCGAGTCAAGATTCGGGCGATTACTATTATGTTTACTGATATTACCGGTTCTACC
Organism: Microcoleus sp. D3_18_C4; assembly: GCF_036702355.1. NCBI lineage: Bacteria > Bacillati > Cyanobacteriota > Cyanophyceae > Oscillatoriales > Microcoleaceae > Microcoleus > Microcoleus sp. D3_18_C4. Next base: position 61,906 of record NZ_JAUBTF010000040.1, on the reverse strand, counting down.
AGAATGTACGAAACACTAGGAGATACCAAAGCTTACAATATTGTGCGCGATCATTTTGAAATTTTCTTTGAGTCGATCGAGAAATTTGGCGGTAAAGTCATTAAAACCATCGGCGATGCTGTCATGGCTTCTTTTATCAGCAACGAACAAGCAATTATGGCTGCCACTGCTGCTGTAGCCTGTTTGAGAGAGTATAACTCAACTCGCCAACAACCAGAGTGGATTCAAGTCAGGATTGGCATTCACCGAGGCACGGCTTTGCTGGTAAATCTTAATAACTCGATCGACTATTTTGGCTCGACAGTCAACAAAGCCGCCCGCATTCAAAATCTTTCTAAAAGTGACGAAGTTTCATTTTCCGAAGAAGTTTATCATGACCAAGCATTTTTAACAGCATTAAAAGCTGCTGGAGTCTCCGAAATTCAAAAACGAGTAGAAGATTTAAAAGGAATACAAGGCGCACAAGTCGCTTATACTGCTAGAATTAATACGGAATCAGTAATCCCGCTGTCTGCTACACTTGTCGGTGAAAAAAGCTAAGTAGGCAAGCAGATATACTACTTGGTTATTGCCAGCCTCTCGTTACGATCGCCCCAACAGCAGATAGAGTTGTTCGAGAGCGCTCAGATCATGGCTCCAACAGTATACTTACTCATTAAATGAGTTGCATAATACCCATAACTTAAGGTATACTTAAGTATAGTACGGGTTCTTCAGCAGCATCTTGCGAGAACTGTAGGTTGCTGAATAGCTGAAGTCCTCGACTTCATAGCATGACTTCTCCTCAATTATCTCCAGAAAATACACCCGAAGCCATCGCACCAGCCGCCCTCGACAGCGAACAATTAACCGAAACCGATGCCCCCTTTCCCATTGTTGGAATTGCCGCCTCAGCAGGAGGGTTGGAAGCATTCACGCAGTTACTCAGCCATTTACCGGCCGATACGGGTATGGCGTTTGTGCTGATTCAGCATTTAGATCCCAATCACAAAAGTCTGCTTAGCGAGATTCTCGCGAGAACCACCCAAATGCCTGTGAATGAGGTAAAAGACGGCGTAGCTGTAGAACCCAATCAAGTCTACGTTATTCCGCCTAACACCAAGATGGTGCTATCTAAAGGCGTCCTGCAACTATCACCGCGCGAGAAGGTTTATGGCAAATATATGCCGGGAGATGCGTTTTTTACCTCATTGGCGATCGATCGCGGGCACAAAGCGATCGCCGTAGTATTATCCGGGGGAGACGGAGACGGTTCACTCGGGCTCAAGGCAATCAAAGCAGCCGGAGGCATGACTTTTGCTCAATGTCAAGACACAGCAAAATTCGATAGTATGCCGAATACCGCTGTTGCGACAGGCAATGTCGATTTCGTTCTGCCACCGGAAAAAATTGCCGAGGAACTGGCAAACTATAGTCACAATCCCCTTCTCACTGGCCCGCTTGCCATGACAAAAGTTGAGGAATCGCCCGAACAGGGAGATGCCCTGGCTACTATTTTTGCGCTGCTGAAATCCACCACAGGCGTTGATTTTAGCCAGTACAAACCCAGGACGATCGCTCGACGCATCCAGCGACGGATGGTGTTGTACAAGCTGGAAATCTTGGATGATTACGCCCAACATCTTCGATACAATTCGGCTGAAGTCACAGCCCTGTATGAAGAAATCCTGATCCACGTTACCAGTTTTTTCCGCGATCCCGAAGCCTTTGAAAAGTTAAAAGAACTGGTTTTCCCCACGATTACCAAAAATAAATCGGCCGAAACTCCGATTCGGATTTGGGTGGCGGGATGTTCGACAGGTGAAGAAGTTTATTCGATCGCCATTTGCTTGTTAGAGTTTTTGGGCGATCGAGCCATTCAGCCACCGATCCAGATTTTTGCCACGGACATTGGCGAACACGCTATCAACAAAGCGAGGTGTGGCGTCTACTCAGAAAACCAGATGGTAGATGTTTCACCAGAACGACGTACTCGCTTCTTTATTGCCGAAGCAAGAGGTAGCTATAGAATCAGCAAGGCAGTCCGCGAACTTTGTGTATTTGCCCGACAAGACTTAGGCAGTGACCCGCCTTTTTCCAATATCGATTTAGTTAGCTGTCGCAATGTGCTGATCTACTTGGGAGAGTCATTGCAAAAAAAAGTGATGCCGATTTTCCATTACAGTCTTAAGCCAACGGGCTTTCTCCTGTTAGGCACTTCTGAGAGTACCGGAGAATTTTCCTACTTGTTTACTTCAGTGGATAAAAAGTCTAAAATTTATGCCAAAAAGTTGACTGCGACTCGTCCCCATTTTTCGTTTACGCCGAGTTCCTATCCCGTCGCTAAAGCACGTGAACGGGAGGAAGTGAAAAACAATTTTACGAATAGCTTGGATTTACAACAAGAAACTGACCAACTGATTTTAAATCGATATGCCCCAGCCAGTGTGGTTGTCAACGAGCAGATGAAAATCCTGCAAGTGCGGGGAGACATCGATCCTTACTTGAGAGTGGTAGCCGGAACGCCCGACTTAAACTTGCTGGCAATGGCAAGGGCAGGCTTGCTGGTTGAGCTTCGCACCGCGATTTATCAGGCACAAACGCAGAACGTAACCGTTAGGAAAGAAAGGGTATTGCTTGAATCGGGCGGACGATCGAGTATCGTCAATTTTGAGGTGATTCCGTTCCGGCCACAGGCCATCGAAGGACGCTACTTTTTGGTGGTATTTGAAGAGGCTTCACCTTCGGTGCTTAACTTGATCACCCTCCCTTCTGAAAGCTTCGAGCAACCTGATTTAGTGCGCGAAATTGAGCTGCTGAGGCAGCAACTTGCAGCCGCTAACCAAGAAAAAACTGCGGCTCAAGCCCAACTGCAAGCGGTGATCCAGGATCAGGAAAGTCTCAACCAAGACCTCAAAGTTGCGAACGAAGAAATCCTATCGAGCAACGAGGAGTTGCAAAGCACCAATGAGGAGTTAGAAACTGCCAAAGAAGAGATTCAAGCCACTAACGAGGAACTCACTACCACTAACGATGAACTTCGCAGCCGAAATATTGAACAAAGCCTGGTCAATAACGATCTGATAAATTTGCTTTCCAGTATCAATATCCCTATCTTAATGCTGACAAACGATTTACAGATTCGACGTTTTACGCCAACGGCACAGCAAATTTTTAGTGTGATTCCCACAGATGTTGGACGACCCTTTAGCGACATCCGTTCAACTCTGAACGTTCCTGACTTGGAACAGATGATTTTGGAGGTGATTGATACTCTCCAGACGAAAGAACAAGAAGTTCAAACTTTATCGGGATATTGGTACAACCTCCGCATTCGTCCTTACCGGACAACGGAAAACCAGATTGACGGTGTGGTGATGGTTTTGCTCGATATCGATGCTCTTAAACGCAGTGCCAGAACCTTGGAGGAGGCCCGAAATTATGCTGAAACTATTGTGGAAACTGTGCAAACGCCTTTAGTCGTCCTAGATGCTGATTTCCGAGTGAATAAAGCAAATCGATCGTTCTATGAAATGTTTCAGGTTTCACCGTCAGAAATAGCAAAATTTTCGCTGTTTGAGCTAGGCAACGGGCAGTGGAATATCCCCCAAGTGCGATGGATTCTGGAAGATATTCTGGTGAGTGATGTTCAGCTTGAAAACTTTGAGTTGGATCACCTGTTTGAGCAGATAGGGCAGAAAACCATGCTGCTGAATGCTTGTAAACTTGAACGAGAAGACCAAGCTTTAATGATTCTGTTGTCGATCGAGGATATCACGCAGCGCAAGCAGTTTGAGACAGTACGATCGCAGTTATTACTGCAGGAACAGTTTGCCCGCCACCAGGCAGAAACAGCCAACCGTAGTAAAGATGAATTTCTGGCGAATCTCTCCCACGAATTACGCAATCCTTTGACTCCGATCCTGGGCTGGGCACAAATTCTGCGTTCCGGGAAACTGAAGGAAGCAGCCGTTAATAAGGCTCTAGAGGTGATCGAGCGCAGCGCGAGGGCGCAATCTCAGTTAATCGAAGATATCCTGGATATTTCCCGGATTACGAGTGGCAAGCTTCAACTGTGCATTTGTCCGATCGATCTGCGGTTAGTGGTGCAAGCGGCGCTGGAGGGCGTTCAATTATCAGCCGAAGCAAAAAACATTCAAATTGTTTCGCAGTTGATTTCTACGACTGTTTTAGGGGATATCAATCGCTTGCAGCAAGTTGTGTGGAATCTCCTGTCTAATTCGATTAAGTTTACTCCGGCGGGGGGACGAGTGGAAATCATGCTATCGACGATCGAGAATCATGCTCAACTTCGAGTCAGCGATACAGGAAAAGGCATTGAGGCACAATTTTTGCCGTATATTTTCGATCGTTTCCATCAAGGCGATTCCAGCAGCGTGAAGGCGAATCAAGGGTTGGGATTGGGTTTATCGATCGTGCGTCACCTGGTTGAATTGCACGGGGGAACGGTGCAAGCCGAAAGTCCGGGTGAGGGACAAGGAACTACAATGACTGTGAGATTGCCGTTGCGATCGCTGCCTCAAGAGTTGACAGCGGCGATCGATTTAAAGTCAACTGCTTTGGTAGGGCCTTTAAACGCCTCTAGCGATCGCGTCCCCTCTCTAGAAGGCTTGCACATTTTAGCCGTAGACGATCAGATCGATACGCGCGACTTCTTACAATTTGTGCTTGAAGGCTACGGGGCGGAGGTTTTGGCAGTTGCATCTGCCAGAAGTGCGATCGCTGCTTTGACTGAAAATCCGGGCAGATATGATTTGCTAATCTCCGATATCGGAATGCCAGAGGAAGATGGGTATTTCTTAATTCGAGAAGTGCGAGCTCTTGCTGCGGAAGCCGGAGGAGAAATCCCAGCCGCAGCGCTGACTGCCTATGCGAGCGATAAAGAACGCGATCGGGCGATCAAAGCCGGTTTTCAAAGGCATATGGTTAAGCCCATCCAGCCGGTTGTACTAGGATTAATGGTGGCTAATTTAGTAGGACGATTTTAAATATTTTGGAGTGTTGATTTATGATGTTTGAGATTAGATTAGGCAGTTAAACTCTTGTCCCCTCTTAATACCAATTTAATCTGAAGTTGCACATATCTCGATCCCCCTAAATCCCCCTTAAGAAGGGGGACTTTGAGAAGAATCTTGTCCCCCCCTTAAGAAGGGGGGTTAGGGGGGATCGATCCGAGATTAGGAGGATGACGATCAAATTAAACGACTCGAATTTCCACCTACCTTACAACCCAAAACTCATCCCTATCGCCAAGGAACTTCGGAAAAATCCAACTCCAGCCGAAAAGAAACTTTGGGAAGATTTTCTGAGAAATTTCCCTTTTAGAGTTTTGAGACAGCGGCCGATAGACAATTTTATTGTAGATTTTTATTGTGCTGCTTTAAGATTGGTAATTGAGGTTGATGGCGAGAGTCATTTTACTGAACAGGGGAAACAATATGATGCGGAAAGAACAGGGATTTTCGAGGGGTATGGACTGCAAGTTGTCAGGTTTACGAATGTTGATGTGTTGCAGTGTTTCGAGGGAGTTTGTCAGGAGTTGTTGGGTGCGTGCGATCGTCATTCTTAGGGCCAGATATCCCCTAAACCTCCTTAATAGGGGGGGGGACAAGAGTACGATTAATCTCGTAATAGTTAAGGCCAGATCCCCCCTAGCCCCCCTTAATAAGGGGGGGACAAGAGTACGATTAATCTCGTAATAGTTAAGGCCAGATCCCCCCTAGCCCCCCTTAATAAGGGGAGTAGGGGGTGGGACAAGAGAGTTAGGTTGCGCTAAAAACAATTGCTAAAAATACCACAATATGAGACTATACAAAAAAATATAAAAATTACGGAGTTCAGATTCTTGGTAACTATTAAATGTCGGGGCATTACCTTCTCGAATATCCAAGCCGTAATCTTTGACAAAGACGGCACTCTAGAGGATTCTCAAGAATTTTTGAGATTGTTGGGGATGAAGCGAGCCCGCCTCGCAGACGCTCAAATTCCGGGGGTTGGAGAGCCTTTACAAATGGCTTTCGGCATCGAAAGTGGCAGCATCGACCCCACAGGCTTGCTAGCAGTCGGTAGTCGTAGGGAAAATGAGATTGTGGCGGCGGGATACATCGCCGAAACCGGCAGGGGATGGCTGGAATCTTTAACTATTGCGCGCCGCGCTTTTGACGAAGCTGACGAAATGTTTAAAAATAGTGCTGTTTCTCCTTTATTTGTCGGCAGTTTGGAAGTGCTGAAATATCTTTCGGAAGCGGGTTTAAAACTGGGAATTCTTTCGGCTGCTACAACAGAATCGGTGCAGAAATTTGTGAAACACCACGCCTTAGCCGAGTGGGTTCAGTTAGAAATGGGAGTTGATTCAACGGTTCATAAACCAGATCCGAAATTGTTTTTGCAAGCTTGTGAGAAACTCGGAGTAAATCCCGCAGCAACTTTGATGGTGGGAGATTCAGCGGGCGATATTCAGATGGGTAAAAATGCGGGCGCGGCTGGCTGTATCGGGATTTGTTGGGGAAAGGCCCAGGTTAGTCATTTGGAAAATGCTGATGTGGCGATCGCATCTTTGGATGAAATTACAATTTTAGCAGATTGAGCAAACATCAGAGCCTGGAAAATCTCGCTTCTACCGTAGTCTCGATCCCCCTAAATCCCCCTTAAAAAGGGGGACTTTGAGCGCTTCCTGTCCCCCCCTTCTTAAGGGGGGCTAGGGGGGATCGAGGCCTAATCGTCAAACAGCAGACCGGTATTACGTTTGACCTTAAGTTGACACCAATTGGCATTGCCGTTTCCCTACAGACAACGCAAACCGAGAATTACGACATCTCTTTCAAAGCCGTCAAGTTCGGCAACTTGTGGCAGATATCCCCACTGCTGAAAGCCAAATTTCTCAAACAATCTTACACTCGGCTGATTGTGAGCAAAAATTATGCCCATGAGAGTTTTAAGCTTCAATTCTGGACTCCGCACAATTGCCGATTGCAATAAATTTTGTCCGATTCCGCAGCGTTGGCGATCGGGTGCGACGTAGATGCTAACTTCTGCTGTATGCTGATAGGCAGCGCGGCCGTAGAAAAGCTGAAAACTCAGCCAACCAACAATATTTTGTTCTGATTCCATTACCCAAATCGGCCAGGAATTGGGGGAGTGTTCTCTGTACCACGGGAGGCGGCTTTCGACTGAGACTGGTTTTAAATCTGCTGTGGCCATTCTGCCCGGTATTGCTGCGTTATATATTTGAACAATTGCTGGCAAATCGCTTTCTTCTGCGTCGCGGATTTTCATCGTTTGGTTGACTGTTGACTAATGACTGTTAACTAATGACTAATGACTAATAACTAATGACTCTTGTACAGTTCCATAATATCGCTGACAGCCATCCGCGAATTTGCTCCCAAAGTCAGCGGTGATGTGTGTCCTCGCTGCAAGTGTTCGGCCGCCGCACAGCCAATCATGGCTGCGTTGTCTGTACAATATTTTAATGGCGGAAACAATACCCGCAAGTTGTGTTTTCCTGCTGCTGCTTGTAAGTGTTTTCGCAGTCCGCTGTTTGCTGCAACTCCCCCACCGACTACAATAGTGGTAAGCCCGAAATTTACGGCACAGTCGATCGCTCTTTTTGTTAAACCCTTGGCTACTGTTTCCTGAAAGCTGGCCGCAATATCATTAATTGTAGAGGCAGTCAAGATGCCTTCCTCACCCACATTGTTATTTTGTTTTTTGAGTTTCTGCACTAATTGCAAAACTGCGGTTTTCAACCCGCTAAAACTACTGTCGTAAGGATGGTAGCCGCCACCAGGTAAGGAAATTCTGCCTTCTGGTAGAGGGTATGCTTGGGGATTGCCAAGGGCGGCTAATTTGTCAATCAGCGGCCCGCCGGGATATCCTAGCTGTAACAATCTCGCGACTTTATCAAAAGCTTCGCCGGCGGCGTCATCGCGTGTTTGTCCTACTGTTTCATAAACGCCGCAATCTTTGACGTAAATAAAGCTAGTATGTCCCCCGGAAACTAACAAACACAAAAACGGTGGCTGCAAGTCGGGTTCGGTAAGGTAAGAAGCGTAGATGTGCCCTTCGAGGTGGTGGACGCCTAAAAAAGGTTTTTGATGGACTATTGCCAAGCTTTTCGCCGCTGTCAGCCCGACTAACAATGCACCTACTAAACCAGGGGCACAAGTCGCTGCAATGCCGTCAATTTCTGACCAACTCAGGTTTGCTTCACCGAGACACTGGGCTATTACCTGATTGAGCATTTCTAGGTGACTCCGCGAAGCCACTTCGGGCACTACCCCACCAAACTGCTCGTGGATTTTAATTTGTGATGCTACAACATTGCTGCAAACTTGACGATTCTTAACAATCGCTGCTGCTGTTTCGTCACAACTTGTTTCGATCGCGAAAATGGTTGCCATTAACTGGTAATTTTATTTGATAGGTTAGTTATTGCTAGCTTAGCTAATTCGGCGCAAGTCCCCCGATCTACCTGTAATCAGGTTATTGTTAAGGGATTTTTGCCCGATCGACAGGTAAGGCCATCATCTGATGCAAGGAAGGAATATCCTCGCGGTATTGCTAGCTCAGCATTGACCTATGAAAACGGGAATCCCTCATTCTATTGGGCTTTGCCACATCAATGATGGATACTTTACACTGTCAACAAACACGGTAATCTGGATTCCAGATCGGCAAGTTGAAATGCTTGTACAAAAACTTATTGTTTTGTAACAAAAGGAAACAATTCCATGCGACGATTGTTTGCTGCAATTTTAGTGTTGAGTGTCTGGTTCAGTTTTGCTCCAGTTGCTTCGGCTTACAATTTAGTGCCGTGCAAAGACTCTCCCGAATTCAAGGAACTGGCTAAAAATGCACGTTCTACCAATGGCGACCCCGCATCTGCGAAAGCAAGATTCGATCGCTATTCTCAAGCTATGTGCGGCCCGGAAGGATACCCGCACTTAATCGTAGACGGCAACTTGAGCAAAGCAGGGGACTTTTTGATTCCTAGCATACTGTTCTTGTATATCGCAGGTTGGATTGGTTGGGTGGGCCGTTCTTATCTGCAAGTTACCAAGAAATCAGCAACCCCAGAGGAAAAAGAGATTATTATCGACGTTCCTTTGGCAATCAAATGTATGCTGAGCGGCGTTTTATGGCCTCTGGCAGCTCTCACATCAATCACCAGCGGTGAAATGTTTGCCAAGGACGACGAAATTACTGTTTCCCCCCGCTAAAATTGGGAAATGGAGAAGAGCTAATAGCTAACAGTTAAGTAATTAACTGGCAATTAGCAATTAGCGCGCTTATCGATCGGCAATTACCAACTGTCTCGAATTTTCAGGAGCAGAATTCATGCAATACTTTGTCAAGTTTCTTTCGACAGCACCAGTATTGGCTATCCTTTGGATATCTATTCAAGCTGCGGCTTTAATTGAATTTAATCGCTTTTTCCCCGACCTGCTTTTCCATCCAATGCCTTAAGATTTGAGGGAAATTAGGTGGCAAAACCTAGGTAAAAGTTGAGAGTTTTGATTTTTGAATGATGAGTTACAGGTTAATTTAAAACTCAAATATCAAAACTCTCAAACTCTATAGCATTTCTCAGTAACATGAAGCGAGCATAGGGCATAGGGCATAGGGCATAGGGCATACCTCACAACGGTTGAAAACTTCTATAACAGTTGGGTGAAGACCAGCGCACACTAGGGAAAAAGCCCAGAGTCTCAAATATTTAGTTATTCAATTAGTTTCTAATGACAACTGACAACTGACAACTGACAACTGACAACTGACTAATGACAACTGACTAATGACTAATATTGTGAATCGATGAAGTCTTATCTCGCCGCAGCAATTCAAATGACTAGCTTGCCTGACCTGCAAAAAAATTTGGTTCAGGCAGAGGAATTAATCGACCTGGCAGTGCGTCGAGGTGCGGAGTTAGTTTCCTTACCAGAAAATTTCTCGTTTATGGGCGAAGAGGAGGAAAAAATTGCTTCTTCAGAGGCGATCGGCATCCAAAGCGAAAAATTCCTCAAAACGATGGCCCAGCGATTCCAGGTAACGATTCTGGGCGGCGGATTTCCAGTGCCGACGGAGGGGGGGAAGGTATACAATACTTGTTTGCTGGTAGACCCAAACGGCACTGAAGTGGCAAGGTACAGAAAAGTACATTTGTTCGATGTGAATGTGCCAGACGGTATTACTTACAGGGAATCGAACACTGTGAAAGCTGGTGAAGATTTGCCGCCGGTTTATGTGTCGCCGGAGTTGGGGACGCTGGGACTTTCGGTGTGCTATGACGTGCGATTCCCGGAAGTGTACAGGCATTTGTCGTACAAGGGGGCTGATATTTTGTTCGTGCCGGCGGCGTTTACTGCTTACACTGGCAAGGATCACTGGAAGGTTTTGTTGCAAGCTAGGGCGATCGAGAATACTTGTTATATGATTGCCCCCGCACAAACTGGCCGCCACTACGGCCGCCGTCAAACTCACGGTCACGCGATGATTGTAGACCCTTGGGGTGTGGTTTTGGCGGATGCTGGAGACGAACCGGGTGTGGCAATTGCAGAAATTAATCCCGATCGACTAGAACAAGTCCGCCGCCAGATGCCATCTCTGCAACACCGGGTTTTTCTGTGAAGGAATTTTGAGACCCATTGGGTCTCAAAATTTCAGTCCTACTGGGCCAACCGACCTGAAAAGTTTTTATTCGATCAAGTAATTGTGTAGGTTCGTACACACAATTACTTAGATCATGTGCGTGCGATCGACAACAATAAGCGGGTGGGGGCGGATTTACGCTGATCTATGAGTGATATTGTCGATCGGAGGTGACTCTGGCCCCGACAGCTTATATGATATTGTTTTTTCCTGCAGATGAACGGCCAATAACTCGCGATAAAATGTCTAAGGCAGGTTCAATGGGCGTGCACTTCTGCTAAAAGGCGAATTAGCGAAAGTAGAATTGCACGAAATGCGTCTTTTTGGAGAAATGAAACACACTCTTTCGGTTTTAGTTGAAGATGAAGCGGGTGTCCTCACTCGAATTGCTGGTTTATTTGCCCGTAGGGGTTTTAATATTGAAAGTCTGGCCGTTGGCCCGGCGGAACAAGGGGGAGTGTCTCGGATTACGATGGTTGTACCCGGAGATGACCAAATTATCGAACAGTTGACAAAGCAACTGTACAAGTTGATTAACGTGCTTAAAGTTCAGGATATAACGGAAATTCCCTGTGTGGAACGGGAGTTGATGTTGCTGAAAGTTAATGCTGCTAGCGGGGCGCGATCGGAGATCATTGAGTTAGCTCAAATTTTTAGAGCGCGAGTGGTGGATATTGGTGATGATACGCTGACATTGGAAGTTGTGGGAGATCCCGGTAAAATGGTGGCGATCGTCCAGGTTCTGAATAGATTTGGGATTAAGGAAATTGCTCGTACTGGGAAAATTGCCCTGACGCGCGAGTCGGGGGTAAATACTGAGTTTCTCAAGTCTTTGGAAGCGAAAGTTTAAGGAAGAAGGAAGAAGGAAGAAGGAAGAAGGAAGAAGGAAGAAGGAAGAAGGAAGAAGGAAGAAGGAAGAAGGTTTTAACTTCCACTGGCTAATTTCTAATTTCCAATTTACAATTCCAGATTCCCGATTCCGAATTAGCAATTCCCAATGATTCATTACCCATTACTCATTACCATTGGGGTTGACTTTCTATTAAAAGTGTGGCTGCGATGCTGTCTATCGGCTTGGAGAAAAAGTATCCTTGTCCGTATTCGCATTGCAGCGCCCTGAGTAAATTAAGCTGTTCGCTGGTTTCGATGCCTTCAGCGATTACATCCATACCTAAATGACTGGCTAAAATTAAAATAGTCTGTACAATTGCTTCGTTTCCTTCATCTTCAGTCATGCGGCTGACAAAAGCTCGATCGATTTTTAAAGCATCAGTTGGAAAGGTGTGTAGGCGGCTCAAAGAAGAATAGCCAGTGCCGAAATCGTCAATATATAATTGAATTTCTAAATTTTTCAATTCCGCGAGGATAGCCACTGCTGATTCGGCATTCTCCATGATGACGCCTTCAGTAATTTCTACCTTTAAAGTGCGGGGGTCAAGCTGAGTTTCTTGTAAAATTTCGCGAATGCGATCGATTAAATCCGGTTGTTTAAATTGTTGGTTAGAAAGGTTGACGCTGACAGTCAACGGCGGATTTTCTGGGAATTTTTGGTGCCACTGGTGGATCTGATGGCAAGCCGATCGCATCATCCACCAGCCAATAGGTATAATCAATCTAGTTTCTTCTGCTACTAAAATAAACTCGCCAGGAGCTACGACACCCCGCTGCGGGTGATACCACCGCAGCAGCGCTTCAAAACCGCTGATTCTACCAGTAACTAGAGAGACGATGGGCTGATAGTAGAGCTGAAATTCTTGGGAGTCTAAAGCGCGTCGCAGGTCGTTTTCCAGTTGCAAAAGGGCGACGGCGCGAGTGTGCATACTTAAGTCAAAAACTTCGTGGCGAGCTTTGCCCAATCCCTTAGCATGATACATGGCAGCATCTGCATCTCGGAGCAGTTCTTCAGGTCGATCGTACAACATGGGGAACGGGACATTGGGAACAGGAGAGTCGGAAGATAAGCAAGACAAAGAAGTTTCCCGATCGATATTTCCCAGATGTTCGGGACTCGACAGTTTGCTGGTTTCCCTTGAATACCGAGGCAAACCAGAACAAACAATCCCTATGCTAGCACTGGTAAAAACTTGATATTCGTTAAGGTAAAAAGGCTCTGCCAGTTCCGCTTGCACTCGTTCGGCAATCTGGATCGCATCCTCGGTGCTTTTGATATTTTCCAGCAAAATAGCGAATTCGTCGCCGCCAAGACGCGCAACGGTATCTCCAGCGCGCAAACAGATTCCCAGGCGCTGCGCGATCGCGATTAGCAACCGATCGCCCACTAAATGCCCCAAACTATCGTTAACAACCTTAAAGCGATCGAGATCGATAAACAGCACCGCAAACAAAATTTCGGGGCGGCGTTTTGAAAGATTGATCGCGTGCCCCAAGCGATCCATAAATAAAGCTCGGTTGGGCAAACCGGTTAGCATATCGTGCAAAGCATCGTGTACCAACTTATCTTCTGCTATTTTGCGGAGGGTAATATCTTCGACAGTGCCTTCGTAGTAAAGTAAATTTCCATCAGGGTCGCGAACTGCCCGGCCGTTCTCGGAAACCCAGATAGTAGTGCCGTCAGCGCGGTAAACTTGAGACTCGAACTCAGACACAAAACCTTGTTTTTCGATCGCACGCAAAAACTCGACGCGGCGGTTGGGATCGAGGTAAAGTTGGCGGTCGATGTTGCGTATGTTCGCGATCAATTCGGCAGCCGAGGAGTAGCCGTAAATTCTCGCCAAAGCAGGGTTAGCGCTGAGGTAGCGCCCGTCAGGCGTTATCTGGAAAATGCCTTCGATCGCATTTTCAAAGATACTGCGGTATTTCTCTTCCGCCTGTTGCAGTGCGAATTCTGCCTGCTTGCGATCGCTGATATCGGTCAACGTGCCGAGATAGCCTAGAACTTCCCCGCTTTTCGTCATTTCTGGCACTGCTTGCCAAAATACCCAGGTTGTGAAGTCACCGTTGCAAAAACGGTACTCTAACTTACAGGGCAACTTATCTGTGACAGCGCGATACCACTGGCTCAAAACACGATCGCGGTCTTCGGGATGCAAACTTTGCGCCCAACCTTCGCCTAGTGCCTTTGGTGCAGTCAGTCCCGCCATCTCCAAAAATCGCTCATTGACGTACAAGCAATCTCCAGCAGCGTCGGCGCGGAAAATCCCGACCGGCAGTATTTTTGCCAAGGTGTAATAGCGGTATTCGCTTTCTAGCAGTGCGCTGGCAGCTACTTTAGTCTCGGTGATATCAAACATGGCGCCTTGAAGGATGACAGATTTGCTTGCTTCATCGCGAACTGCGGTCGCTTGATCGCGGAACCAGACTACTCGACCGTTGCGGGCGATCGCGCGGTATTCTGAAACCAGCGACCCCTCGCAGAAGATATCTTCTCCATCGGTGAATTTCTGTGTAGCGTTTTCAACTAACACGCGGTCACGGTCTTCTGGGTGAACGAGTTTCAGCCACAGGTCGGGATCGGCTCTCCATTCAGCTACAGAATAACCTAGAAAAGTCTCGATTTGCGGGCTGATGTAAAGTTTGGCAGCCGTGCGGTTGAGGGGAGAAATGTAGGTGACAGCCGGCATTTGTTCTACCAGGGCGCAGTATTTCGCTTCTACAGTGGACAGTGCTGCTTCTAGGCGCTGCCGCTCTAATTCGGCGGCGGCCCGTCCGGCAAAGATGCTGAGAATTAATCGGAATTTGGCAAGATGTGCTTCCACCAGGGGGCGATCGTGGAAAATACAGATAATGCCTAAAGGTTCGCCGTAAGAGTTTTTCAGCAAGACTCCCACGAAACTGCGCGCACCTGTAACTACCGGTCTGCGGTCTTCTGGAAAGGTTTCCCAGAGGTTGTCTGGACAGGAATACATTCCCGCCTCCAGCACCCGCGCTTCGGGAGTATTGGCGGTGTCGCACTCAAAGTTTGGCTGCTGCTGTCCGTCGCTCCAAAAACTGATAACTTGCAATCTATCGGCAGCAGCATCAGTGCGTGCCTTCGACTTAATCGATTTGGCAGCGACGGCGGTGCGAACTCCGAGTGCTGAGGCTAAGTGGCAAACTAAGGCATCAAAGAATTCTGCTCCCCCCGGCGAATCAGTACCTGCTAGGATTTCGCCCAGCAAATCTTCCTCTAATTGCGCGAAAGCATTAACTTTGGGAGGATTCTCGGCATTCGGGCGATCGAGATTTTCCCCCATCGAACCCGAAATGCTCAGACTTAGGGTTTTGCTAGTTCCAGGCCCCACAATAGGCGAAGAATTCACTGTTAGGCGCTGTTGCTTGGGCAAGAATACAGCGCGGCCCACACCTAAAACTTTACCCAAGAAGCTGTCAGTTGCCGGCCACCGATTTGAGTTCGGGAAAATCACAAAGTTTTTCCGCATTTTCAATCCTGCAGATAAATCGTCCGGCTTTAAGTCGGCCAACTGCCGTTGCTCTTTGGCTAGCGGTAGACTGGAAGACCTTCGGTGCCACTTGAGACAAATCGCGGGCACCAAGGCTAAAGTCGCCGATAATCCCAGAAAATATGCAAGAATCTCAAAGTAAAAAAATAAATCTAGATCGAACATCGATTAGCACCGCTCGACAATTGTTGTAGTTATCTGAAGCCAATCTATTTAAAAATAACTAAGTATCGTCACGGATGGGTAACGAATACAAGGTCAGATCGCCGTGAAGGCGACAAGAGAGTTAACAGTTCACAAAAAACCTGGCAATACTTGACATTACCGAACTTTTTGTGGTTTTTTTCGTACAGGCTGAACCCGTACAGGTGAAATTGTAAACACATATATACGATTGTGGCACTCCTCTAAGGCGGTGAGTTTACGTTGACTTTTCTAATTATATTTAACGCTGCATTCACATCAGCATTAATTCGACTTTCATTCCAAGACCGAAACCACTCGCGTTTACCGATCTTACCCTGGTAAGACTCTTGCTTACCGACAGGCTCTACATCCCCAAAGCTGCACTTATTTATATAAGCTGCTTGTGGAACTATTACCTTGATACCGACTAATTCAGTTTTGCAAGTAAGAAATTTTATGGGCTGGGTATGAGTAATTACGCCAAAAATATGATGGTTTTTTTGTAATTTTATATTCTGTTTATTCCTCACCTTTGTACCAATAATTAACTGGATTTTTTTCTCATCCCCCAACCGCTTGACAATCAAAATCTTGGTCTGATGAAGGTAGTTTTCTAATGTCTTGTTTCGATTAAATGTGATTTGCTGGATTTGGCGCGTGGTAGATTTTTCCTGGTCGATTTTTGACAGTAAAAATGCTCTGCGTTGATTGAAACCTTGATTAATTGATTTGAGATGTTTTTTATCATAAATAGTTGGAGTAAATGTTGGCTTATTAGATGCCAAAGCGACGAAGTGAGCAATCCCTAAATCTATACCTGCTCTGAGGTGGTAATTTAAATCCACCAACGTTACAGGCTTTTGATTAGCAACCTCAAAAAAGTAGAGCGCTGTTGCAGGAACGACCCTTACCTTGATGACATTTTGGGATTTTGTATAAAATATTATGTCACTTTGAGATAAATGAAGTAGTCCCTGATTGGGGTTTATCCCCCTTTTTTTTATGGATTGGTTATCAGAACTGAACAAGTTACGTGTACAAATTTTATGTTGGTATTGGGGGATGCTAGGTAGGAATGAAAATCGAGGTATATCTGGATCATAAGCTATTCTTGAATTTTGGCAATCCTCCCCATCGTGAACAACTTGTTTGAGACCTTTATTTCTAATTTTAGCAGTGAATGATTGAGATATGTGTCTAGGTTTTAAGATGGCAAATAACTGTCTGATAGTTCTAGTGCTACCAACTTGATATCCCGAACTAAAAAAGTGTTTTATCATAAATAATTACCACGATCGTAGAAAATTTTGGACAGAAATGATAAGTCATCAAACTGTTTATAAAACTGATGCTGACGATCTAAGTAATGCCTTTCAACAACAATCATAAACTTTGGGATAAACAAAAAGTTTTTTGTTGCTTCGCTAAGCAATATACAATAAAGTCTAGGGATTATCTGATCTAGTGTAACACCCATGATGAAAGCGATTGTTTTTCAAACCCCCGGAAGCCCGTCCGTATTGAAACTGCAAGATATCCCCGCTCCTACTATACAAACAGAAACTGAAGTTTTGGTGCGGTTGCGAGCGGCGGGTATCAATCCGATAGATACTAAGTTGCGATCGCGCGGCACTTTTTACCCCGAAAAAACTCCTCACGTTTTGGGGTGCGACGGTGCTGGAGTCGTAGAGGCTGTCGGTGCTGGTGTGCAAAGTTTCCAAGTGGGAGACGAGGTTTTTTTCTGCAATGGCGGTTTGGGCGGGTCGATCGGTACTTATGCCGAGTTTGCCGTAGTAGACGAACGCTTTCTCGCCCTCAAGCCGGCTGCTTTAAGTTTTGCTGAGGCGGCGGCGGCACCGTTAGTTTTAATTACAGCTTGGGAATCGCTGTACGATCGAGGGCGCTTGGAAGCCGGCCAAAAAGTGCTGATTCAAGCTGGTGCCGGCGGTGTCGGCCACGTGGCGGTACAGTTGGCGAAGTTGCAGGGTGCAGAGGTTTGCACGACTGTTAGTTCTGAGGAAAAAGCCAATTTTGTCAAGCACTTAGGTGCAGATTCAGTTATTTTATACAAAAATACCAATGTTGTCGATGAGGTTTTGACTTGGACTCAAGGACAAGGAGTTGATTTGGCTTTCGATACAGTCGGGGGAGAAACTTTTTACCAAACTATTCCGGCTGTTCGATTTTATGGAGATTTGGTAACAATTTTGGAACCCGATCCGGCTTTGGGCAATTTGAAAA
This sequence comes from Microcoleus sp. D3_18_C4, assembly GCF_036702355.1. Lineage (NCBI taxonomy): Bacteria > Bacillati > Cyanobacteriota > Cyanophyceae > Oscillatoriales > Microcoleaceae > Microcoleus > Microcoleus sp. D3_18_C4. The sequence continues at coordinate 44,429 of NZ_JAUBTF010000040.1, read as the reverse complement.
CAGCGAGAATGCGGAATCTGAGAATTAGTCTGGAATTAATGTTGACACCGATGCTGGAAGGTTTGGTGGAGGAACAGGAACAGCAGGCTCATATTTTGCAGAAGTGTGCTCGTTTGTGCGATCGCAACTTGCTAAAAATTCACGTCAGCAAAACTTTCCCTCTCGAAGCAGCGCAAGCCGCTCACGAACTGTTAGAAACAGGCTCAGTAACCGGTAAAATAGTGCTTGAAATTGCGGGTGGTTAAAAATGCGGATGGTTAAATAAGAAATTCCCAACTAATATCATATCCGGTCGAGGAACCGCGATTTTTGTAGGGCGCGTTCACCAAGAATACCTGCCAATAATTTACAATTTACAAAACTCGCCCCGACCGAGATATTATGGTTAATCGATCGGAAATGATATGAAATTATTGGAGAGAAAGGTGCAAAATCCTGGTTAATAATTTTGAGAGACTTCTGGCTAATTCAACGACCAAGGTAAATCTTTATTTTCTATCAAATCCGTTGGCATCGGAATGATTCATCTGTCTCTTCCGTTTCTCTGTATCCTCTGCGCCCTCTGCGGTTTAATTCGGTTCTATAAACAAGAGCGAAAACCGCATAGGGAAAATGCCATTGTCGATCGACAAATTTGGGCGTCAACTGCTGAAGTTGACACGACGAAAGACACGGCGCCGTGTCCTAATTTGGGGTAACTAACGGCGATTCACTTGTAACCAAATTTCCAGCGTCACCAGCAGCCACAGCTTCAGCCCATAGCGGGGAAAAACTTCGCCACGATAGTTTAGCCACTCGCGGATTAGTGTTCGATCGAGGTAAGGCGCGATCGCCGCATGACGATTCAGCAGCAACGATCGCGCTTGCCGCTGCCAATCCCTCAAAAACCACTGCTGCATCGACATCACCATCCCGCTTTTCGGACGGTTGACAATGACATCGGGCAGCAAATCCGCCACAGCAGCCTTGAGAACCGCTTTTTCCTGCGCGCCCGAAAGCTTATATTCTGGCGGAATTTGCAAACTCAGCGCCACCATCCGCGCATCGAATAGGGGCGATCGAGCTTTTAGTCCCGCCGCAGCCGTGAGATTATTCACCTTGGTCAAAATGTAATCGGCTCCTTTAAACTCAATGTTGAGTCGCATCAGCCGATTCAAAAACGTCGTTTCTGTCTGTTGCAATTCCTCAGCAAAGACGGAAGGCGCATTCTTCACCTTTTCCCAAACCTGCGGCTTCAGCAAACGTGGCAAATCCACATAGCATTTTTGAAACGAAGTCAAGTAAGCTGCGATCGGATCTGGTTTACCCTGAATCGAACCATACAAACTATTCAGCAGCATCGGCTTATTTTTCGGCCCGCCAAAGCACGGATCGCCACCTTCGCCATTGAGTACCACGTCTGCGAATTGCTTTGCCGATCGCCCCAACAGCAAATTTGGAACCGTCAAGCCTTCCCCCACCGGATCGTCCATCGCCGCCAGCGTTTCCGGTAGCAACTGCCAAATTTGCTTTGGCGAAACTTCTAAAATATGGTGCTCAGTGCCACAATGTGCCGCAACGATGTTGGCAAATTCAATCTCGCTGGGATATTCAGCGCCAAAGTGCATCGAAAAAGTGTGTACCGCACGATCGTGCAGCCTTGTGGCGATCGCCGCGACGCAACTTGAGTCAATCCCGCCCGAAAGATATGCTGCGACTGGTTCTCCCGCTGGTAGCGCTTCCTGCACCAGTTGTTCCAAAAGCGATCGCACTTGTTGACTATGCCATTCCAAAGGGCGATCGGCGTTAGTAATTTGCTCCTGTGGCTGCCAGTATCTCTGCGCCTCAACATCCGGTAAGTACAGGTAGCTACCGGGCCGCAACTCTCGCACGGCTTCCCACAGCGTTTGTGCTCCGGGTACAAAGGCACAGCACAAATAGTCGCGCAAAGCAACTAAATCTAGTTCTCGATCGTGATAGGGATTGAGCGATCGCAGTCGGGGCGCAATCCAGCGAGTCGTTCCTGTACGGGTGTAATAGAGGGTTTTTGCTCCCACGCGATCGCGCCCCAGACACAAGGTTTGCTCCTCTCTATCCCACACAGCAAGGGCAAATTGTCCTGACAGCAAGCTCAGTGTTTTAGTACCGTACTGCTCCCACAGCCGCGCGACGATCGCCAAATCGGTCAATCCCTCCGTGTCTATCTGTTGTTTGAGCATTGGGGTGCGATCGAAGCAGCAGTCACCTACCAGCACAAATCGCTGATTGGGGCTGAAGGTGGGTTCAGCTCCGATTATGGCAAAACCGGAAGTTTCCCAAGTTGCAGGGTGCGATCGGGATTCTGGGCCCCAAGCAATGACCCAATTAGGGTAGATAGACTTCTGAGTCTGCATTTTAAATTAGACATCTCCCATAATTAATTATTGTGGAACAGGCCGCAAAGCCTGTTCAAAACAGGCTTTTCTAGAGATGACTATTACATTAAAAAACGTTTGAAAGTAACTTATAGATCAATCGAAAAATAGCTGTTCCAGCGATCGCCCCCAAAGCACCCAACCATCCCACAAATAACACGCCAGTGAGCGGAGAATTCGGATAAATCGCAACAGCCGCCGTCTGTAAAACCGGGAAAAACCACAGCAAAGCCACAGTACCTGCACCAATAATCAACATCTCAGTTTGTTCGATCGCCCTGCGGTACTGCCCGTAAATCAAACCCGCCACAATCATCCCCAACAATCCGATACTCAAGCCTGGAGAGGCCAGCAAACTCGTCAGGGCGATCGCCAGTACCCCCGCCTCAAAACCCGTAAACGCCGCCCCCGACAAAACCTCCCAAATCGAAAAAGTCGCTCTCTGCGAAGGTTGTAGCCCTCCAGGATGTGTTGCAGGAACCCGTACAGGAGGAGGCGGCAGAGTCGGTTGAAGAGGTATCGGAGGCGGCGCCACCACGACTGTAGGTGGTTGAGAATGTTGTTGAGGCCCAGACATCAGAGCCGCTTCCACCTCCCTCGCAGATTGAAAACGCTGGCTGGGAGCTGATAATAACATTCGATCGAGAACGTGAGCCAAACGGGAACTTACCTGCACCCGCGACTGCCAATTCCACTCGTTTCTGTAACTATCAAACAACTCCGTCGGCTGCAAACCACTCAGCAAAGTAATGCAAGTCACACCCAAAGCATACAAATCCGTTGCCGGATAAACTTCTTGCCCGCTCATCTGTTCTGGCGGAGCATAACCCAAAGAATAAATACCAGTCGAAGCTTTTGCACTCCCAACACTTTGTGTTACTTGTTTAACAGCCCCAAAATCTAATAAATAAAGCCGACCGTTTTTACCCCGCATAATATTAGCAGGTTTAATATCTCGGTGAATCGAACCGCGAGAGTGTACAAAATCGAGAACCTTCAAAATTTCCCGCAGCACCTCCAGCGTTTCCGCCTCCGAAAACCTGCCTTTAACAGCTAGTTCATCCTCCAAATTTTTACCGTCAATAAATTCTTGAACCAGATAGAAAAACTGATCGTTTTTTCCCGGCTGCAAACTCGTAACAGTCAGCTCAAAAAAAGCCAGCAAACTTGGAATTTGGGAATGTTCGTTTCCCAGTTCTTCCAGCACAGCCGCTTCCCGTTCAAACAGAGTTTGAGCGATTTTTAGTTGGGGCGGAGTCAGACTTACCGAGGGCTGCAAAAGTTTAGCAACGCACTGCCGCATCGCCGGAGTATAGCGGTCTCTCGCCAAAAATGCCGCCCCAAAACCGCCTTGACCCAACAACCTGACGGGCAAATAGCGCCCGCCCAAAATTAGGGGCATCCCGCAAGTCGTGCAAAACTTTTGCTGCACGGTTTTCAGCAGCGAACTGTCATCGAGGTCGGGAAAATAGTTTTGAGGGCGCGGGCAGCCCGGGCGGGTGCAGTAAACTTCCATTTTGGTTTGCTAAGAAGAGGGAAGAGGGAAGAGGGAAGAGGGAAGAGGGAAGAAAAAGCGATTGTTAAATCAGATTTCGATTTCTCAACTAACCGCGAACTGCTAACTGCCAGCGACCTAAGAGATTAACTTCCCGCCGAGTTGGGAGTTGCTATTTCTATGAATCCCAAATCGAGCGCTGGGGGTTCTTTCTTCTCCAGGATGGTGGAATAAGTAGCAAACTGGGGCAAAATTTCATTGCTGAAAGCCTCTGCTGCTTTAGAACGGTAGCGGTTGGGGTTGTAAATCAGCGACAAAATGCGAGTTACCAGAACTTCGTCCATTTGAGATTTGTGCAAGACGCCCATGAGCAACTCTTTTTCGATCGCCGAAACCGAGACAAAAGCAGCTCCCAGCCCCGACTGAACGGCATTTTTAATTGCTTCGATCGAATTTAGTTCCATCTCTATTTTCAAGCGGCGCGTGTCTATGCCGCAGCGAGTCAGTACCTGATCGATTACTTTGCGGATTGTAGACTGCGAATCGAGGGATATAAACTGCAATTTGTAAAGGTCTTCTTTTTGGATAGTTTCTTGTTGTACCATCGGGTGAGATGGAGGGAGAATCAGAGCCAGTTCGTCCTCAGCGTAAGGAACAATTTCTAAAGCTTCTACAAGTTCGGTAGGAATTTCTCCGCCAACAATTGCCAAATCGATTTGCCCGTTGGCCACACTCCACGCCGTGCGGCGGGTCGAGTGAACGTGAAGCTGTACTGCTACATCGGGATACTTTTGGCGAAACATCCCAATCATCCGGGGCAGCAAATAGGTTCCCGTTGTTTGAGAAGCGCCGACGATCAAAGTACCGCCTTGGAGATTTTGCAAGTCTTCCAGAGCTCGACAAGTTTCCTGGCAAAGCGATAAAATTTTCTCGCCGTAACTCAGCAGCAGGTGTCCGGCTTCGGTCAGTTGCGCCCGCCGCCCCCCCCGGTCAAACAACGGCACGTCCAACTGTCTCTCTAAGTTTTGCACCTGCAAGCTAACTGCTGGCTGGGATACATAGAGGCTGTCCGCGGCGCGTTTGAAGCTTCCTTCAGAGGCGATCGCCTTGAGAATGCGTAACTGGTCTAAAGTGAAAGGAAGGTCAGACATATATCTAAATTGTCAGTTGTCAGTTGTCAGTTGTCAGTTGACGGTTGACGGTTGACTGTAGGCAGCGAACAGCAAACAGCGAACAGTCAACAGCGAACAGTCAACAGCGAACAGCGAACAGTCAACAGTCAACAGCGAACAGTGAACAGTTAACTGACTGATAACCGCTGAATGCTCCCATAGATACTTTGTGACACAAATTGGCCGAGAATCAATAACTTTTCTTAATATTTGCAATGACGATCGACTTGGCGCTCGACTCCCACTTAGTTATTCTGGGCCTGTTACTGGTTTTTGCGATCGCCCACAGCGGTTTAGCAGCCCTCCGGCCCAAAGGTGAAAAGCTGATCGGGCCGAGACTTTACCGGGTTTTGTTTGCCCTTGTCAGTTTGCCGCTAGCCGTCATTCTGATTGTCTACTTTTTCAACCACCGCTACGACGGCGTGCAGCTTTGGCAAGTACAGGGATTACCCGGAGTTAAACCCGCAGTTTGGATACTTTCGGCAATTTCCTTTCTGTTTCTGTACCCAGCAACTTTCAACCTCCTAGAAATTGCCGCCGTCCAAAAGCCCCAAGTTCACCTCTACGAAACTGGCATCATTCGCATCACCCGTCACCCGCAAATGGTGGGACAACTGATTTGGTGCGTGGCCCACACCCTGTGGATTGGCACTAGCTTTACCCTCGTCACTTCCATCGGTTTGGTACTTCACCACCTGTTCGGAGTGTGGCACGGCGACAGACGACTTCAGGCTCGTTTTGGAGAATCCTTTGAAACCATCAAATCTCGAACCTCAATAATTCCTTTTTTGGCAATCCTGCAAAAGCGTCAAACCCTTGATTTGCTTGAGTTTGTGCGCCCTTCCTATGTAGGTGTAGTCATTTTTACTGGTTTGCTTTGGGAAATTCATCCTTTTTTGATGCGTGTCACTAGGAACATATACTGGTAGCATGATCCCTAGGATAGAAAAAAAATTATTAAATTTTGAGGGCTCATGGTGTTGTCGGTTAGCGAACGCACTTTTGCACAAGAGGTATTTCAAGCCTCTACCCCCGTTTTAGTTCACTTTTCGGCTCCTTGGTGCGGTTTGTGCCGCGCGATCGACCCCACGCTTAAGACTTTTGAGGCACAGTGGGCAGAAAAAGTCAAGCTGGTCGGGGTGAATGCCGATCAATGTTTTAAGTTGGCCCACACTTATCGATTGACAAGTCTGCCCACACTGATTTTGTTTGAGGGCGATAAAGTTCGATTTAGATTTGAAGACTACCAAGGACGTGAGGAACTGCGGCGGACTCTGGATTCCTGGATGCTCGCGGCTCACGTAGCTTCCCCATCTCAACGGCTGCAACTTCAGGAAGTAGCCAACCGGTAATGGTTCCAAGGCATTCGGCTCTTGTTTAGAAGGCATTCGGCTTTTATGTCGGAAGCAGAAGGCATTCCCCATTTGTCCATCAACCATCGGACACCAAAATAAATCTCGCAGTCTTGAACGCACAGGACTGTGAGATTTGTCCTATAGTTTCCCTTGCCACAGGAATAATAATTTTCGGAGTAGGGTGCGATCGTCTCGCTGGCGATGAAAAAAGTAGTGCGATCGTCTCGCTCGCGATTGCACTCAGGTATAGCAATACTTAAAGAATTGGATCAAGTATTTTGGCCCAGTGGCGCAGGCGTGTGTCACAATTGTTTACAGTTTTGGCAATATCTAGTAGAAACTTTAAACTACCTATCAGTCATGGAACTGCTTTATCAATATGCTTGGCTGATTCCTGTCCTGCCACTGGCAGGCGCAATGCTAGTAGGTCTAGGCTTAATCACCTTTAACCAGGCAACCAACAAGCTCCGACAAGCGAATGCGATATTAATCGTCTCCGCACTCGGCGGGTCAATGGTACTCTCCTTCGCATTGCTGTGGAGTCAACTACAGGGCCACGCACCCTACACCCGCAGTATTCAGTGGGCTTCTGCTGGCGACTTCTCGCTGAATATGGGCTATATTATCGACCCCCTAACGTCGGTGATGCTGGCGATCGTCACTACGGTCGCCTTTTTGGTGATGATTTACACCGACGGCTACATGGCTCACGATGACGGGTACGTGCGCTTTTACGCCTACCTGAGCATCTTCAGCGCGTCGATGTTGGGTCTCGTAATCAGCCCGAACATCGTTCAGATTTACATTTTTTGGGAACTCGTAGGTATGTGTTCATACCTGCTAGTCGGATTTTGGTACGATCGCAAACCCGCTGCTGACGCTTGCCAAAAAGCTTTTGTCACCAACCGCGTCGGCGACTTCGGCCTGCTGCTGGGCATCCTCGGCATTTACTGGGCCACCGGCAGCTTTGAATTTGAGGTGATGGGCGAACGCCTGCACTCCTTAGTCGAATCCGGCGCCCTCAGCGCAACTTTGGCGACAATCTTCGGCGTCCTCATATTTTTGGGGCCAGCAGCCAAATCCGCTCAATTCCCCCTCCACGTCTGGCTGCCAGACGCAATGGAAGGCCCGACACCGATTTCTGCTCTGATCCACGCCGCGACAATGGTAGCCGCTGGCGTATTCCTGATCGCTCGGATGTACCCGGTGTTTGAAGGGTTGCCGGCAGTCATGAATTTGATCGCCTGCACCGGGTGTTTTACGGCATTTATGGGTGCTTCGATCGCGATTACCCAAAATGACATCAAAAAAGGCCTCGCCTACTCCACCATCTCCCAACTCGGCTACATGGTGATGGCAATGGGCGTCGGCGCTTACAGTGCCGGACTTTTCCACTTGATGACCCACGCTTATTTCAAAGCAATGCTGTTCCTGTGTTCAGGTTCAGTCATTCACGGGATGGAAGCAGTTGTAGGCCACAACCCCGCACTCGCTCAAGATATGCGAGTCATGGGCGGCTTGCGGAAATATATGCCGATTACCGCTTCTTGCTTTTTAATCGGTAATTTGGCAATCTGCGGAATTCCGCCGTTTGCTGGTTTTTGGTCAAAAGACGAAATCCTCGCCAGCGCCTTCGCAGCAAATCCCGCTTTGTGGGCTGTTAGCTGGTTGACGGCGGGGATGACCGCGTTTTATATGTTCCGGATGTATTTCAGCACCTTTGAGGGCGAATTCCGGGGCAATGACAGCGCCATCAAGCGGCAACTCCTGCAACCCGGTCTTGTTTTTGGCCCGGGAGCGATGAACGTTAAGGAATTGGCCTCAACTGACGACAGTCACGATGAGCACGACCATTTGCCTCACGAATCTCCTCTGACAATGGCTCTGCCGTTAGTGTTGCTGGCAGTACCTTCTGTGTTTATCGGTTTTCTCGGTACGCCGTTTGCCAATTATTTCGAGCAGTTTGTTCGCGCTCCGGGCGAGTCTCTCGAAGAAGTTTTGGAACACGCTGCTGAGTTCAATTTGACGGAATTTCTAATCATGGGCGGAAGCTCTGTAGGTATTGCTTTGCTGGGCATTACTTTGGCTTCTCTGATGTATTTGAGTCGTAAAATTGACCCAAGTGCGATCGCCCAAAAAATCAAACCGCTTTACGAGTTCTCCCTCAACAAGTGGTATCTCGACGATATCAACGATTTTCTCTTTGTCAAAGGCAGTCGCCGTTTAGCGCGGCAAGTCATGGAAGTTGATTTGCGAGTCGTCGATGGTGTCGTCAACTTAACAGGGTTTATCACCCTAGTTAGCGGCGAAGGTTTGAAATACTTTGAGAGCGGTCGCGCTCAATTTTATGCCTTGATTGTGTTTGTCGCAGTTCTGGGTTTTGCGATCGTTTCGGGAGTCAGTTAAATCGGTAGGGACACGGCATTTAGTGTCAACTTAATGTCAAACCGACTGTATCTCTTGTTTGTCTCGAAGTCTAGATCCCCCCTAACCCCCCTTGATAAGGGGGGAACAAGAGTATTCTCTCAAAGTCCCCCTTCTTAAGGGGGATTTAGGGGTATCTGAACTGGGCGAGCAACGAAAGATACAAAAGTTTTTAGGGTTAATTTTACACGCTTTGGGCATTGCCGTATCCCCACTAGGAGATATTTGAAGAAAGGGTATTAGCTCAAGAACTCACAATTGACAATTAGCAAATAGAAATAAATCTTTCATTAAACTTAATTGTTGCGATCGGATAATTTGTCCAAATAAGAGCAAAAAAATTTGTTACGTATAAAGAAAGTATAAAATTTAGGCTAAAATTGGCAAAATGTGTTTAAACCTAATAACTGATGGATCATTTTAAAACGCAATGGATACAGCTAACTTTCCCTGGTTAACAACAACAATTCTGTTTCCCATTGCTGCGTCCTTGCTGATTCCTTTAATTCCCGATAAGGATGGCAAGACGGTGCGGTGGTATGCCCTAATTGTGGGTTTGATCGATTTTGCCCTACTTGTTTACGCTTTTTACACTCAGTACGACTTCAGCAATCCAGATTTGCAACTGGTAGAAAGCTATACTTGGGTGCAGCAACTCGATTTGAACTGGTCTGTGGGTGCTGACGGTTTATCGATGCCGCTGATTTTGCTGACTGGTTTTATTACTACTCTGGCTACTTTAGCGGCTTGGCCGGTCACATTTAAACCGAAGCTTTTTTACTTTTTGATGCTGACAATGTACGGCGGCCAAATCGCAGTTTTTGCCGTGCAGGATATGTTGCTGTTTTTCCTAGTTTGGGAACTGGAATTAGTCCCGATTTACCTGATTTTGTCAATCTGGGGCGGCAAGAAGCGCCTCTACGCAGCAACTAAATTTATCCTATACACCGCAGGCGGTTCGCTATTTATTTTGCTGGGCGCGCTGACGATGGCGTTTTACGGCGATACGGTGACTTTCGATATGCGGGCGATCGCAGCTAAAGATTACGCCCCCACTGTAGAATTGCTCCTGTATACAGGTTTCTTAATAGCTTACGGCGTCAAACTGCCAATTTTTCCCCTGCACACTTGGCTCCCTGACGCTCACGGCGAAGCAACCGCACCCGCCCACATGTTGCTAGCAGGAATTCTGCTAAAAATGGGCGGCTATGCTTTACTGCGGATGAATGCGGGAATGCTCCCGGATGCTCACGCTGTCTTCGCACCCATCTTGGTAATTTTGGGTGTGGTTAACATTGTTTACGCCGCCTTAACTTCTTTTGCTCAGCGCAATTTGAAGCGAAAAATTGCTTATTCTTCGATTTCGCACATGGGGTTTGTGTTAATCGGGATAGCTTCGTTTACCGATTTGGGTGTTAGCGGTGCAATGCTGCAAATGGTTTCCCACGGTTTAATTGGCGCGAGTTTGTTCTTTATGGTGGGTTGCACTTACGATCGCACTCACACGCTCATGCTGGACGAAATGGGCGGTGTAGGACAGAAAATGCGTAAGGTTTTTGCGATGTGGACTGCTTGTTCTATGGCTTCTTTGGCTTTGCCGGGAATGAGCGGTTTTGTAGCAGAATTGATGGTGTTTGTAGGTTTTGCAACCAGCGATGCTTACAATCCTGTGTTTAAGGTTTGCGTGGTATTTCTAGCTGCTGTCGGAGTGATTTTGACTCCGATTTATCTCCTGTCGATGCTGCGTGAAATCTTCTACGGACCTGAAAATAAGGAATTGTCGGATCACGAGGAATTGGTGGATGCGGAACCGCGAGAAGTGTTTATTATTGCGGCTCTATTAGTGCCGATTATTGGCATTGGTTTGTATCCCAAGATGCTGACTCAGGTTTACGATGCAACTACTGTTCAGTTGACTGCAAAGTTGCGCGATTCTGTGCCTTCGTTGGTGGCTAAGGCTGCTGCGGATAAAACTGTATCTTTGAGAGCACCTGCGATCGAGCCGAGCAAGTTGTGATTTGAACGAGATTTAGGAATAAAACCCCCAAACCTTTTTAAGAATTGCGTTTGGGGGTTTTCTGTTTTTTCTGAAAGTCATGGACGCACTCCGACAAAGAAACCGGGTTTTTTACCTTATCTGTGGGCTGCAACCCGTCTTTTCGTAAAAAAACCCGGTTTCTGGGCCCCCATGCGTCTAGGGCTATTGATAGATAAATTAGGGAAACTTTGGTTCTTAAACAATCTGGAGTTGGGTTTGAGAAACAACATGGGTATGCGATCAAGGAGTGCGATCGAAGTGTTAGACCGCAACTATAGTATAATTAATAGTTATGCGATGTGAGTTGTCTTTTGAGGCATAGTTGTAAGGTTAGTGGTGGGTAACGAAGATTTATGAGCGATTCAGAAGCATTTTCACCCAACTACATTACTGCACGAGAGCGATTTCGAGCAGCAGCTTCATCTTTCGGTTATCAGCAAACTGCCTATCCAATTGATCGGGTTAGTCCAACTGATGAAGAATTAACTATTGATGTGGCGATCGGTGGTTCTTCACACCCACGACGATGTGTAGTAATTTCTAGTGGCTTGCATGGAGTAGAAGGCTTTTTGGGATCGGCAATCCAACTTACCTTGTTAGAAAAGCACCAACTTCTCACATCGTTGTCACCTGATATTAAAGTTGTACTTATTCATTCTCTGAATCCTTATGGTTTTGCATGGCGACGACGTTGGAATGAAAACAACATAGACTTAAACCGTAATTTTTTATTGTCTGAAGAAGTTTTTGAGGGCAGCCCAAAGGATTATCCTAAATTCAATTCTTTTCTCAATCCCATTTCACCTCCCTCACGAATTGAACCCTATATTCTTCAAGCTCTCTGGCTGATATTGAGATATGGAATGACCAGTTTGAGAAACACCTTTCCTGTAGGGCAATACGATTTTCCAAAGGGACTTTTTTTTGGTGGTCATGCTCCATCCAAAACTCAAGAGATTCTAGCTAGCAATTTGCCCCAATGGATTGGTAATGCTTCAGAGGTGGTGCATATTGATTTCCACACAGGTTTAGGACACTGGGGAACTTATAAGCTTTTGCTTGACGCATCTGCAACATCAGAATCTTGTTCAAGACTAGCTAAACGATTTGGAGCAGAAACAATAGAACCGAACAGTACAGAAGGTGTGTCATATCCAATTCGCGGTGGATTAAAAACTTGGTGCCAAGCTCTTCTACCAAAGTGTCGCTATGATTTACTAACCGCAGAATTTGGCACTTACTCAACGATTCAAGTCTTGAAGGCATTGCGGGCTGAGAATCGTGCTTACTGGTGGGGTAAGTCAGACCAGAGCTATGAATGGACAAAACAACAGTTGGTAGAAGTGTTTGCACCCATATCTCGAAAGTGGCGAGAACAATGCTTAACTCAAGGACTGGATGTTTGTAAACGAGCTTTGATTGACTGAATGAGTTGCGACGGTCAGCGATCGGAATACCGAATACTTAAAAATTACCAGTGGGTCGATCGCCATTCAATTCGCTACGATCGCTCTCTTAATTTCTATCCTTATTGTTCTGCCAAGAGTGCGATATTTGTCAAGGGCGATCGCACCCTCGCAAGTTGTAATTTGAACCGGATGGGAGGAAGAAAACCCCAAAACATCGATGATTAAACGGGTTTTGGGGTTTTCTATTTTTTTTTAGGGCGATCGAGCTTTTAGGATTTTTATTACTTTTGTTTGACCCCAACCCAGTAAGTTTTGAAGCAAGGCGCTAAAATCCAATTCAGATAGCTATTAAAATACAGATTGCAAGCTTATTGGCTTTCCAGAATGCAAAATCAAGAGTCACCTATTGTTTTCGATCGAGAACGCGCTTCTTCCTACGACAAAAGATTCGCTAAATTGGCTCCGATGCGCGACGCACTTCATTTACTGATCCGCTTTGTACTTTCTGAACTTCCTACCGATGCACGGATTCTGTGTGTCGGTGCGGGAACAGGCTTGGAATTGATTTATCTGGCTCAAGCATTTCCACAGTGGCAATTTACTGCGGTAGAGCCTGCGGCACCGATGCTTGACATCTGTCGCCAACGCGCCGAAGAGTGTGGTATCGCGTCACGTTGCACTTTTCACGAAGGCTATCTCGATTCACTGCCCGCATCGCACTCTTTCGATGCGGCGACTTGCCTTCTGGTTTCTCACTTCTTTATGCAACAAGATCAGCGGCGCAACTTGTTTAGTCAAATTGCTTCACGACTTTGCCCTAACGGATATTTGGTCAGTGCCGATCTAGCTTCCGATATGTCTACTTCAGCGTACCAAAGCCTTTCCGAGGTTTGGGTGCGAATGCTGAGGTATTCCGAAGTGCCTGCTGAGGAGATTGAAAAGTTTCGTGCTTCTTATGGCCGAAATACTGCTGTGCTACCGCCACTTGAAGTCGAATCAATAATTGCATCCAGCGGCTTTGATACACCTGTATTGTTCTTACAAACCCTTCTGATTCATGCCTGGTATGCTAGGCGAACACCACGCTCGCTAGAAGTGAAGTTATCAACAGTCGCTGAAAAATCTAGTGAAGTGGACTGACCAAAACCCAGTGTCAGGTTGCAAAGTTTTCTGGAAGCCTCAGAACCGAGTAGCGCCGAAGAGCGATCGCAATACCCAATACTTTAAAATTACCATTTGGTTGATCCCCCTTCCATTCGGTATTGCGCTGGCTCTTTTAGTTTCTAGCCTTATTGTTGTTATACGGAGAGTGCGCTCTTTGTTAAGGGCGATCGCCCGGAGTAAGTGAGGTATCATATTTACAGTGTAACTGATAGCTATAATTTATAATTATGACCTGACTCCCCTTTAAAATATTCATAAAGATGAATAGAATTAGAGGCGCTGAGAAGGAATTGCGCCCAGACTTTTTCAAGATTTCTATTCATCACTAGAAGTGATCATTGTCTGTTTAGGACTACTGGAAATAGCAATAACAACTACTCATCAGGTTTAGCTTTGCAAAGCCAATTTTTGATACTCCTGTCGAATAGGAATCTGAATGATGAACTCTGCCCCCTCACCGGGATGAGAAACACACTTCAACTGTCCGCGATGTTTTTCTACCACAATCTGGTAGCTGATTGACAGCCCCAGACCGGTGCCCTTCCCTACAGGTTTCGTCGTGAAGAACGGGTCGAACAGCCGCCGGTTCACTTCCTCTGTGATACCGGGGCCATTGTCGCAAATGCGAATCACAACAAATTGCGGAGCTTTGCGGGTCGGGCCGAGGTTGGGGGAATCCACCTCAGCCGAAGAAACTGTAGAGCTTTCCGCAAGGGCGGGATTGGAAATCGGGGATTTTTCTTCTTCCCCATACCCCACTGAAGTGCGAATTGCGATCGTGCGCGGCCCCCTTTGGTCATTGAGAGTGTCAATCGCATTCGCCAGTAAATTTACAAACACCTGGTTCAGTTGGCCCGCATAGCACTCCACCAGCGGCAGCGGGCCGTACTCTTTAATTATTTGAATAGCAGGCTGGTCTAATTTAGCTTGCAGCCGGTGCTGCAAAATCAGTAGGGTGTTATCGATGCCCTCATGGATATCGACCTGTTTCATTTCCGCTTCATCCAGTCGCGAGAAGTTTCGCAGGGAGAGGACAATTTCGCGAATGCGGTCTGCCCCCACCTTCATCGAATCCAGCACTTTGGGTAAGTCTTCCATCAAGAAATCTAATTCTATTGCCTCAATATCCTCAACAATCCCTGCTGTGGGATGGGGGTATTGTTCTTGATAGAGTTTCACCAGTCCTAGTATGTCTTCACTGTATGTCCTGACGTGACTCAGGTTGCCATATATGAAGTTAATCGGGTTATTGATCTCGTGGGCAACCCCGGCCACCATCTGTCCCAGTGAGGACATTTTCTCAGTCTGAATTAGCTGGGTCTGGGTGCGCTTGAGTTCTTGGAAAGAAAGCTCTAGTTGTTCGGCTTGTTTTTTTAATTGCGCTTCTGATAGTCGCAGAGCTTGCTCTATCTGCACGCGATCGCGAATTTCCTGGCTCAGGAGCCGATTTTTTTCCTTTAATTCCTGCGTCCTCTCTTCCACTTTATGTTCTAAAGTCCGGCTGTAATCTTCTAATTGCTCATTGGCTTGTTTCAGGTTGTCAGTCGCCTCAGACAAATTGGCATAGAGTCGAGCATTTTCCAGGGAAATCGCCGCTTGAGAACAGAGCACGGTTAAAACTTCCAGGCGATCGGGAGTAAACGCGCTCCTTGTCAGATTATTTTCCAAGTAAAGCAGACCAATAAGCTTTCCTTTATGGACGACCGGCATACATAAAACTGACTTGGGTTGGGCGTTAAGAATATAGCTATCCCTGGTAAAAAGTCCCTCCTGACTTGCATCATTTAATACCACATCTTTCTGAGTTCTAGCCACATAATTGAGGAGAGAAAACGGCAATTTTTGACTCGTTTCTATTGGTGTGGATTGCAGCAATAATACCTCATTATTATCTATGCTTGCCGTCCCTTCTACCACCAGTTGACCATTTTTCTCTAAAATTAAGTAACTTTTTTCAGCCCCAGCATTCTCAATTGCAATTTTCAATAACTTAGAAAGCAGACTTTCCAGAACAATTTCGCCAGAAATAGCTTGAGAAGATTTCATCACAGAGGCGAAATCCAGTGCTGCAAAACTCCCCGTAGTCGTCGAGCTGGTCGTCCGTGATACGTCGAAGCTGGGAGTTTCTTTGGTCAGTATTCGCGAGAAAAATTCAGGATATTCTTCTGATAAATATTGCACTTTTGCTTTCGCTCCCCAGCGAATATATCCATAGTAAGCATCCGTCAAATAAATCTCCGCTATCTTCTCCCGCCCGCGAGAGAAATAAAACTCGGCGGCCCGTTCATTAGCTAGGGCTTCTTCCTGAATGTATCCCTGTTCTCTGGCTCCTTGAATGCTAGCGTCATAATACTCCATCGCTTTGCCAATTTTTCCCAAAATTCGTGCTTTTTCTGCCTCCACTAACTCGTACTTGTGTTGATAATTTATCGGCCCATGTATAGCCCATTGCTGCATTTTGTTCTGATTTTTAGCCACTTGCTTCAAGGATTCTTTTTGTTCACTGCTGGAAACTTGGGGATATTGAGCAAGGAGAGCCAGAGAATAGTAGAAATTGTATTCCGCACCACTCATCAGACCGGGCACACCATCTTTGTATTTTTCTGCTGAGCGGGCGCTCTTGACTGACTGAGCGTAATCTTTAAACAAATAAAGTCGAATCAATTTTGTCAGGTGAGCCAAAAAAATAAACATATGTTTATTATCGGCAATTGACTGGTGGAGGAGTTCTTCTTCATTCAACAATTCGCCCTTGAGCATATATTCCTCTTCAGATGCGGCGAGTAATTGTAATACCATTACTCTCCACGTCTTTAAGTAAGGAATATGCGAATCTTGTTTAAGTTTCAGCAGTAACTCAAGATATTGCGCCTGCTTCTGAGCAACTAATTCCAGCGGTTGACCTGTAAAAAACATATGATCGCAATAGTAGATAGAATTATAACCCACATCTTCTAAATCTCCAGTCTCCAGACCGCTTTTAATTCCCTCCATCATTGGCGCTAAACTTTCCTTGCCATGCTCTTTCCAGTGTCTAATATGAGCATTAAAAACTACATATACGTAAGATTTTAGTTCTTTGGCATCAAAGCGATCCAACAAATTTAAGGCTAGTTGTCCAAATCTATATCCCGCATCTATTTCACCGAATGGCCCGCATAGAAGTAGGCCATAAACCGCATACCCAGCAGTGGCCTGGGGCGAATTACCATATTGGATACACAGATAAATCATTGTAAATGCAAATTGGGGAAATAAGGCAGGAGCCACATGATAAGAAAGAGGAGCAGATTTCAATAATATCCCCATCGCCACTAGCTTATTGATATCAGTCATTTCTGGCAGATTAGCTAACGCCTCAGTATTCATTTCTTGTGGAGGTTCCGAACAAAGAGAGACACCCAGCATCCCCAGAACTTGCAGCCCAATATCAAACGCGACTTGTATCTGGTTTTGCTGGGAATAAAACTGCATTTGGATTTCATAAACTTTGACTTTTTCGAGCAGAGTTTTCGCGTGTTTAAGAGCCTCCTCAGAAAGGATTTTTGCTCGCTCGAAGTTGATGTTTAGAAATTCCACCGCCGCCGCTTCCGCATACAGAGGGAACGTCAGGTCATACTGAGTTTCCCAGCTATCTTCTCTGAGGAGTTCTAGCCCCACCCGTAGTTGTCTGGCGGCAGTTTCATAAGCTGTTGCTGCCTTAGCTTTTTTGCCGGCTATCAAATTTAATCGGGCTAGACGATCTTTTTCTGCCTGATCCGTGATGCAGTCAGCCCCAACATTTAACTGATTGACAATCTCAAAGATATTTTCTTCAATCTCCTCAGCAGGAGTATGCTCCAGTAGCAGTTCACCGATTTTCAGGTGGGTCTGTTGTTTCTGAGATTCGGGAATAAGAGAATACGCCGCTTGCTGCACCCGGTCATGGAGAAATTTGTAAGCGATAGGCGCGTGATGGCTGTAAGAAAAAGGGGTAGGTGAGCATGATAGCAGAGGACAATCTGGAACTATTTTATCCTTTACTTCCCTGCTCATTTCATCGGAGGTAAAAACGAGAGGGATTTTGTAGGCTTCGCTGAGGGGCAAAACCAAGCCAGCCTGAAGAGATTCCCACAAATCCGCCGCCGTTTCCGACTGAGATTTTTCATTGACAATAGCCAGAACGTCTAAATTAAATTTGTCTCCAATACAGGCGGCTAACTTTAAGACATCCTGCGTCTCCTCCGAGAGTTTTTGAATATTTCTGGCAATCAGTTCGACGACATTATAATCTGTGATGCCTACTGCTTGAATTTGGTTCAATGACCACTGCCAGCACCCAGCACTGAATTCAAAGGTCAATAGCTTTTCTTGATGCAGAGTAGCGAACATCTGAGTCAAGAAGAAAGGATTGCCCTGGGTTTTATTGAAAAGTAGCTCAGACAATTCAGAAACCCGGTGTCTCGGAACAGAAGACTCATTCAGGGTATCCGCTACCAGCAAGCTGACGTTCCCAATATCCAAAGGACGGAGGGTGATATTATTTACAACGGCCCCATTCTTTTGAATCTCATCCAACGTCACCATCAACGGATGCGTCGGACTCACTTCGTTATCTCGATAGGCTCCCATCAGCAGTAAATATTGGCTGTCCGGGTCACAAATAAGCAAATGAATCAACTTGAGTGATGCCGAATCTGCCCACTGTAAGTCATCCAAAAAGACGACGAGCGGGTGTGAGGGTTTAGTAAATACATGAATGAATTCTTTAAATACCCGGTTAAAGCGATGCTGGGATTCAAATGGCCCCAATTGCGGAACCCCTCCTTGAGGCCCGACAATCAGTTCGACTTCGGGAATGACATCTACTATGACTTGGCCATTTGAGCCTAAAGCTTCTAAAAGTTGCTCTTTCCAAATCGCTAGTTGTTCCGAACTTTCTGTTAAGAGATGCCGCATCAAACCCTGAAAGGCTTGAATCAAAGAAGCATAAGGAATATTTCGTTTTAATTGGTCAAATTTACCGGATATAAAATACCCGCGCTGCCTGACAATCGGTTTTTGAACTTCATTTACTAAGCAAGATTTGCCAATCCCTGAGTAACCGCTGACTAGCATCATTTCGCTGGTACCGCCGGAGACTCGCTCAAAGGCTGCCATCAAAGTGGCTACTTCTTGCTCACGACCATAGAGCTTTTGCGGGATGATAAATTGTCCACATTTATCCCTCTTACCGATTGGAAAGTTGTCAATTTTTCCATGGGTTTGCAGTTGATGACGGCATATTTCTAGGTCAGCTTTTAGTCCCCTAGCGCTTTGGTATCTGTCTTCAGCAGTTTTAGCTAATAATTTCATTACAATGTCAGAAATTGCTTGGGGAATCTCACCGATTTGCTGATGGGGTGGCACGGGTGTTTTAGCGATATGGCAGTGAATTAATTCCAGGATGTCGGTGGCTTGATGTGGCCGCTTTCCAGTTAGCATTTCGTAAAAGGTGACACCTAATGAGTAAAAGTCGGTACGGTAGTCCATTGAGCGATTCATTCGCCCGGTTTGTTCTGGGGACATATAGGCAAGGGTACCTTCTAGCAAGTTGGGATTGCTGAGGGTCTG
This sequence comes from Microcoleus sp. D3_18_C4, assembly GCF_036702355.1. Lineage (NCBI taxonomy): Bacteria > Bacillati > Cyanobacteriota > Cyanophyceae > Oscillatoriales > Microcoleaceae > Microcoleus > Microcoleus sp. D3_18_C4. The sequence continues at coordinate 25,387 of NZ_JAUBTF010000040.1, read as the reverse complement.
GTTTTCTCGCTCTAGGTGCGTGGCAATGCTAAAATCGATGATTTTGATTTGACTGGTTTTGGGGTTGACAATAATATTTTGCGGTTTAATATCTTTATGAATAATCTTATTTTCATGCAGTTGAGCTAGGGTTTCTGCTAGATGAATTGCCCGAATCAGAAATTTGCTGATTTCAAGTTGTTTAGCTGTGATTAGGTTTTTCAGGGAGTCTCCGCCAAAATCTTCTAATATCAGCGCCAGACCGTTATTATGCTTTTCTAAAGAGTAAGCTTTGATAATTCCGGCTATGTCGAGAGTTTTGAGAATTTTATATTCATGCCTCAATCGTGCGATTTCTTCTATTGTGGGATACTCAGCTTTAAGGGTTTTTACTATAACCGGAGTTGGCTCGGACTCCCTAACGCCGCGATAAATAACTGTATTGACACCTTCATGAAGCGGCAACGATAAGAGTTTGTAACCGGGCAGCGTGGTTTTCATATTCGTTTTTTCGATGAGTACGATTATTCGGGTGTGGAATTGATGGATGGGAACCTGAGACAGCGATGTTCGATCGCCTGTTGGGAAAAATTTCAACTAGCCGGGCCTCAGCTTGTTAATAAGTGCCAATATTTTGTCCATTCCTTCAATGCTAAAGTGCATGATGGCTTAATCTTTAACTATAAGTATAATACCTGTGCTGGAGTTGGAAAACCAAGAATTGGCGCTGGAACAAGGGCCTCCAGATAAATTAGGTGATCGCACTAACTCCACGTCTGTTTAAATGTCTCTGGACGTACTCCGCACAGACGCTTAAAGTTTTCATAGCTCAGGTTTTTTACATCCCAGTAGCTCATTATGTGGCTGTGCCTAAATTATGATCACTTAGGATTATACATCCTACTACAAAATGTTTGCAGCACTTCGACCGGGCGCGATCGTTGCTCTTAACAGGGTACAAGTCGCGATCGCCTTGCCTACTTTTTTAACAGGTATATTGTAAGAGTGTGCTAGCCAAAACTGAGTTACTTGAGCGCGCGATCATCGCTAAGTTGAACACCTAGTCTGTAAGTGAGCAAGATGAGATTATGGAATAAGTTAAAGATGATCCCAGATCGGAACCAGCAAATACTCGTTCTCCCGACGCTGTTGCCAAACTTGCAGCGCCACGGACTGAGTATCACGCAGGTAAAACCCAAGAACTCGCTCCAGAAACATGGTGAATTCGCGTAATACAGCCCACGTCAGTAATAGGATAAAAAGTTACAAAAAAGGGGGAATGTATGCAAACCCTCCTTTGGAGTCGTGAAGAAGTCCCGCCTCGTGCCAAACATTTGTATGAGATCAGCATCCCCCCCAAAATTGACTTAGAAGAGAATGTTAGCAAGCTCGTCATCATGGATATAGAAACAGGCGACTATAAAGTTGATGAAAATGGTTTATATGCTGCTGATGACCTGAGTGCGAAACATCAAAATGCTAGGCTATTGGGTATCGGTATTGGATATAAACTGGCTGCATCTCTAGGTAGTGTTATTGAGCTTGTTTCTAAGTGATTTCACGTATTGTATGTGATAGATATGCTAAACTTAATTTTATTGGATTTTGCTTGAAAGTCAAGCTGTTTGAGTTGAAATTTATGAAGACGTTGACTGCGGTGGTTCCGAAAGACCCTAACACGAATTTATATGTAGTCTATGTTCCCGGTTTCTAAGAGAGCGCATTCTCAAGGAGAAACTTTAGACGACATACAAGCGAACTTACGTGAAGCGAGTGAAATGTTGTTGGAAGATGAGAATCCAGGATTAAATCGACCTTCTATTCAGTACGATCGCCCTTTTAGTCTTTACCCTTAATTCTTCTAGTTGCTGTAGTTGCTAGAATAGCAGCGAATATTAACCGGACTGCAACTCATGCTAAAAACCCTTGAAGGCATTTGCATCACTTGCCAAATAATCCTATGATGGTGCATCATGATCTTGATGATTGTTTCATTCTTCTAACTAAGCTAATATGCGATCGCTTGTCTTGACTCTAGCTCTCATATGTTTAGCCACCCCCGCTGTTGCCACCACCTGCGAGGAAAGCTTTCAAAAAAAGGGGGACTTTTTGAATGGTGCCGCCTTTTCTGCACGTGTTCAGGTTGAGGGGTTATCGATAGAGAGAGCATTTTCCCAATTACGACCCATTTTAGCCCGCGAGAGCATCAGAACGATCAGCACCGATGTGAGCACAGGTGTCATGAAAGCCGAAAATCCCGCAACAGCATTTCAGCGTGCTTTGCCGATCGATGTTTTTGCCTCAGCCGACGGCAATCTATTAACTGTCGAGATGATCTTTACCATTCCCAGCGGCGTGGGCGCAAGTAGGGATACCGTGAAGCGATACTTGTGCGGTGCGCTAAATCAATTGTTGCCCAAAACTACAAATTAATATGTAATCATTCATTTGATGAATATTGGTTTCCCACACTCGATCGCAATACCCCATACTTCAAAATTACTGCGGTCGATCGCTCTTTAATTCAATGCGTTAGCGAAGCCCTCGAAGAGGATCGCTCTCTGAGTTTCTAGCATTAAGTTTATTGGTGGGTGTTCTGCATCAAGTTGGATGGAGAGATTTTTACACTTGGCAAATTATATTTGGTCGCCGAAAGCTGTGCAACCATTTGTGCACGAGACGAAACCTCAAGCTTACGGAACATTCGCTTCAAAGCTTGCTTCACTGAATTTTCAGTAATCCAAAGTTCCCTCCCGATTTCTGCGTTGGTTCGCCCCAAAGCAACCAATTCGGCAATTTGCAATTCACGAGGCGTTAGGCGTGAGCTCTTGAAAGGTTGGTGTTGCGATTCCCTACTGGATAGCTTCGCCGCGCGCACTGTTGCAGCCCAAACAGACAAATGCAAACAGATCGCACTCAAATCCGCTAGATTTTGTGTATCAAAGGCGGGCATTGACTGTTCGCGCGTATAACCCACTACACCCACTAATTGACCACCGCTGACGATCGGCCCCGCCATCACGTGCCAATGATCGGGGCGGGGACAAATTATTGTCCAAACCTTGGGTGATGATGTCACTAATGCTTCATGGACAGCAGCATGGCGCTCCACTAAATAACGTGCAACAGGATTATGTTCGATCGATAGCGCAACTTTCAATGTTTTCTGAAAATTGCTATCTGCTAAAGGAAGTCGATCGAAGAAAAAGATTCCAGATCGTTTAGCTGCAAAATACTCACCGATTTTGGGCACGATTTGCGATCGCAAATCTTGTTCGTCCTTTACCTGGTCGATCGCTTCAAATAAAAGCTGCAAGGGACTTGTCATGCTCATGGTGTCAACCGATTTTAGATTTTAGAATTGACCCCACGGATGAATCTGGGGGCTTGTAACCAAATTGCTTGATTTTCAACAAGAGTACCCGATCGAGGTCTAGAAGCATTGCAATACTCGAATTATATTACCGTTATAGTCTCAAAAGCAAATTGACATGACAACAGATTTGGAAATCGATCGCACTCCTACACCTTGGATGCCGATCGGCTTTTAAGCGACTTCAATAGTCTTTAATGTCTGCTTAATTGCTCAGTTATTGACGGTGGGAGTTGCCTACTTCAATAATCCTGCATGGTGGAATATTCATGTTTGGCTAGTGCGAGGGTATGGTGGATTGTCATTAGTATTACTGGGATGGTCGTTTATCGCTCCATTCTCACGCAGAATACGACATCTCGCCGCAAGTTTGCCAGTGCTACTTGGACTACAATTTGGCAGCATTCATCTCAAAAGTCCTCTTCACCTAGAGATACTCCATCCTCTAATTGGATTTACGTTACTCTATGTTTCTTCAAGCCTTGTACATCGCATATCGTCAACTTTATCATCTAGCAACTATCAACATAATCAAATTTGAGAGGTATAAATGACGCAAGATGCAATCTTCACTCCCTTCTTTGCCACAGTGTTTCTAACACTCATAGTTTGGGTGTATATGTACATCCGCCGTATCAGTTTTATCACCAGTAGAAAGCTCAGTCAAAAGGATTTTGCTGTACCGACCGCACTGGCACAAATCTCGCCACCAAGCGTATCCAATCCATCGGATAACCTAAAAAACCTGTTCGAGATGCCGGTACTTTTCTATGCGCTTGTCCTATACCTCTTCATCACAAAGCAGGTGGATACAGTGTATGTAAACGCCGCGTGGGTCTTCGTTGTGTTTCGCACATTGCATAGTGCTGTCCATTGCACATTCAATCTCATCATACTTCGGTTCTATCTTTACCTATTTGCCACGCTCGCGGTGTGGTTCATCGCTATCCGCGCAGCCATTATCCACTTTGGCACGTAGGTACGCTATTACTGTAGAGCGATCGCCCTTCAATTCGGTGCGTTAGCGAAGCCCGCCCCTACGGGGGCTACGCCAACGAAGAGGATCGCTCTATGAGTTTCTAGTCTTATTGTTATACAGAGAGTACGATCGCTTTTTGGTTTGGGCGATCGCCGATTTGTACCATACTGGCATCTGTGAACAGATTATTGATTCCCCCAATTATGATAAGTTTACATATATCAGCCGATCGCAGTTTACTCCCAATTTAACCGCGTATTAAACGGAATGTGGCAGGTGTCTGGATCTCACGGAAATATCCATGCCAAAAGTGCGATCGGGCTTTAGGTTTAAATATCTCGATGCCGGATTCCTAACATTTAATAGATAATTCTAGGGTTTGTGGTTTAGTGCGGGAGGCGACCGATGTCATCTGCTTAACCAGATGTTTAAGAAATCGAGGGATTGATATCAGTTGATTGGCGAATGTGGCGAGGAAGACCAACGTTAAAGAATAGTGAGCGAGTCAGCAAGTTATAATTCCCAACTCAGAATATCTTCGGAACGCACAAATGAGGGGTAATACCCACCGATTAACGATTAACGATTACCGATTACCGATTATCAATTACCAATTACCAGCCGAATATTAATTAACAAATCAACCCGACATGATATCATAACCTTAACCAGATCATTTCTTCCCAGATATGTTCTACTGTTCTAATCCAAGTTGCTCCAATCCTTTCAATCCCGACAATTCTAAATTCTGTCAAAGTTGCGGATCGCAAGGCCTCAACCCTTTATTCAGAAACCGCTACCGCGTGATTCGACTGTTGGGCGAAGGGGGATTTGGCAGAACTTATGAAGCGGTAGATACGGATCGCATGGACGATCCCTGCGTAATCAAGCAGTTTGTACCCCAATTTCAAGGAACCTCAGCACTTGAAAAAGCCGCCGAATTGTTTAAGCAAGAAGCGAAACGACTTTACGAACTCGGTGAACATCCCCAAATTCCTCGATTAATTGCTTATTTTGAACAAGACAAGCGACTTTATTTAGTACAAGAGTTGATTGAGGGGCAAACTTTACTAGCAGAATTAACTCAGCAGGGCGTTTTTAGCGAAGAAAAAATTTGGCAGTTGCTGGCAGATATTTTGCCGATTTTGAAATTTGTGCACGATCGCCATGTCATTCACCGAGACATCAAACTTGAGAATATCATGCGGCGCCGCACCTCTGTTAGTTCCTCCCTGCCAAAGGCGGGAAATTTTCGGAATTCACCTTTCCGAAGGGGTGGGCGAGGAGAGTTGGTTTTGATAGATTTCGGCATTTCCAAACAAGTGACGGGATCCCTGATGAGCAAAGTAGGCACGACGGTAGGAACGCCCGGATATTCGCCTGTAGAACAAATGCGCGGTCAAGTTTTCCCCGGAAGCGATTTGTACAGTTTGGGAATAACTTGCCTGAGACTGCTAACTCAATGTTTGCCAAAAGTTGACGGTGCCGATGACCTTTATGACCCGATCAACGGCGGCTGGATGTGGAGAGAACGGTTGCCTCCCGGCACAAAAATCAGCAGCGAGTTGGCAAATATTTTAGATAAATTAATTCAAGATTATCTCAAAAATAGATATCAATCGGCTGATGAAGTAATCAAAGCTTTAAATCTCTATTCTTTACCTCCCCAACCCCATTGTGTTAATGGAGGACAACTTGCTATAAATTCTTTTCTGACAAAAGAAGCACAACTTGCTATCAATCTCCCGCTCAATCAAAGCGGGCAAATCAATAGCAATATCTCTGTCACTCCCAGGGAAAAATTCAACACAAATCCGCCTCCGAACAAGGCATTGCAGAGAATTGTCGCTGTCAAAAGCACTTTTGACTTTCAGTTTGTGACAGTAGACAAGCGCGGGAAGCAAACTAATGTTAACAGCGGCAAAGCGCGTTTTTTTGAAGAACATCTTGGTAGCAGTACACTGCTGGAAATGGTATCTGTTCCGGGCGGTACTTTCCTCATGGGTTCTCCAAAAGATCGGGGTGACAGCGACGAAAAACCGCAGCACCCAGTAACTTTAGGCTCTTTCTATATTAGCAAATTTCCAGTCACTCAGGCCCAGTGGACAGCAGTGGCGGCGCTGCCGGAAATTAAAATATTTCTCAATCCCAATGCGGCCCGTTTTAAAGGTGCAAATCGACCTGTAGAAAATGTATCTTGGTACGAGGCGGTGGAGTTTTGCGATCGACTTTCTCGCAAAACTGGTAAGAATTATCGCTTACCTAGCGAAGCCCAATGGGAATATGCTTGCCGGGGGAAAACTACGGGGCCGTTTCACTTTGGGGAAACGATTACCAGCGACTTAGCCAATTACAACGGAAATTCTCATTACGCTGACGCGCCGAAGGGAGTTTATCGCTTTCAAACGACAGATGTGGGCAGTTTTAAACCTAATGCTTTCGGATTGTACGATTTCCACGGAAATGTTTGGGAATGGTGCGCGGATTCTTGGCACAATAATTATAACGGTGCGCCTGTTGATGGTAGCGTTTGGGAGTCTGACGGGGACTCTTCGCTGAGGTTGTTGCGCGGCGGTTCTTGGAACGATCATCCTCCGAATTGTCGCAGCGCGTGTCGCCTCAGATATCAGCCGGATTGTAAGGCTAGTATTGTGGGTTTTCGAGTAGCTGTTTGTTTTGAGTGATCAGAGTCCAAGGGCAATTATTTATCGCGTTCAAAAATCGCCCACCTTTGTAACTCTAGAAGAAATGACCCAAAATTTAGCACTATTAATTTCGCTAGCAATTGAAGTTCCAACTGTTCTGCTGTTAGCACAGCTTATGGAACCAAGACCTGACAAAAAGCTGCTCTTGCTGCTAATCTGCGCTGGCATTGCTACTCTTGTAACTCATCCCCTAGCTTGGATCGGCTCCCAAATGCTGATTCCCTATTTGAGATTTCCAGAACGAGCAGGATCGATCGAAATCATTGTGACGATCGCGGAAGGGGCTTTCTACGCGCTAGTAGGTAAAATAGGCTGGCGGCAAGGACTTTTTCTGTCAGCAATTGCTAATGCCACCTCTTTCTTCGGCGGCTTGGCTATCTACCAACTGCTTTAACTTCGATGAACCCTGTTTCCGCAGGACAAACTATAGCCAGCAACAAAATGGGAATTTCTAACCAAGCATGAATAGCAGCTACCAACGAGTAAACGCTGCGAGTACCTGTAAAAGATTGAGTAAAAGCCACAAATAAAAGTGTTCCCAAGATAGCAACTGTCCCGCGAAACAGCCAGCCCCTTTGCCAAGGAAAGAAAGTACGAGCTTTTGCCCAACTCGCAGCATCATCCCAGTGAGGCAGTACGCCGAGAACAACCGCATAGTGCATACACTGAAGGAACACGGCGGCAGAGAAAGCTCGGTCGCCCATAGCTTCCCCGTGCAGCTCTGGAGGTACAAATACGCCCAAGTGAGAGGAAAGTGACCCTGCTTTCAGCAGCGAAACTGAGGGAGATAGCAGATGAAGTTGAGCTAAGGCGGCGTGTGGCAAGCCGGAAAGAATTAGCAGCGGTATGGTAACAAAAACTAGCAAACAGCAGCATAAAGCGCGCTGTCGCCGTTCGCCTCGTAGTCTTTCGGCGATGAAACCAACTGGTGTTAGGTTGTGCAAGATACTAAAAACCAACAGCAACATAGCAGGCGCGATCGCAATGCCTGCCGTCACTCCCGCCACCACTGCTATGCCAAAAGCACCCCACAGCCAACTACGCAAGGCGAGTTTAGGAACGACTAATCCTGCTAGGCACGCAACGCAAGTTAATTCTAAAGGTGCGATCTGCAAGCTAGAAATCAAGCCCAGCATAAAGCAGGTGCGGAAGCTAACAATTAGCAGCAGGAGCCAAATCATCCCCAAACGTAAGTTGTTTCCCAGGCGAGAATTAAAACGACCATCAACATAGCGCAATTCGGTGATGACGTGAGCTAGTCCAAACATTGCCAGGGCGATCGTGTAAGTTGCTAGTGGCAAAGCAACTGATATCAGAGCGCAGGCTAGCACAAGCACAATTGCTGCTATTAGCACCAACTTATGTCTTGGCGGTAAGGTTTCCATCGTCTCCATGAGGTGCAAGGATTGCTATAGCAAGAACGGATAGCATTAGAGCGAAACTATTTAGGCAGCTTGCGCAATCTAAAAATTACTATAGCTGTTACGACGGGGATGGAAAGCACTAAAAGCCCCAAAATAAACATTTGAGAATTACTGCTTTTCTTCCTTAATTCTAGATTGTTGTTACTGATAGAAACAATTTCCAATACATCAGTAATGTCCCCAACGAAGATGGCGGCGACATATCGCGAGTGCTCAATTTGTAGTTTTGATGGAATTAAACGTCGATCTTTTTCATCAAATTTTTTAAGTTGTTCGGCGAGAATTTCTCCAGGTTTAACCGCTGATTTTGGCAGGGCGTAAACTTGGCTATACATCCGATATCCGTGGTCACCAAAACACAGATTTGGCTTGAGGATTCTATGACTACCTGGGAGTGTCGAGTTAACAGAGCGGACGACAGCTATAAATAAATACTGAGGATATTGATTTAAGTTATCAATTTTAAAACAGGCATAAACTTTAGTAAATCCTGGTGTCAGCACATCTGCACGCGCAGGCAAAGATAGTCCTAAAGATAAGACTAATGACAACAGTAAAAATGTCGATTTTATGGTTAATTTTTGCATGGGTTTTAGCTAGACTGAATAGATTAGGACTAAGGCAAAAAAACCGGTTTCTATGAAAAATCGTGGATACACCCTGTGTTGAATTGAGGAAGGAAACCCAACCTACAGTATCAACTAATACCAATTATGTATGAAGCTGCATAGAATGGGAAGCCTGAAATCTTTTCTGGTCAAGGATCTATTCTATGCAGCTTCACAGAAAATTGGTATTAGTTTTTCTTCTGTAGGTTGGGTTGGCAGCTCATGTACCTGAGAAAGGCTATACCGTTAAAGAAAAATATTACCTCAACCAGCTTTCTTTTGAGGAGCGACTATGCGTTCCACACTCATAGCAGCCACGCTCAATGTCACCACAGCCATGCCTAGAATTGCCACAGGCTGCAACTTCTCATTGATAATTAGAAAACCGAAGAGTGCGGTCATCGCCGGCCCCAAAGTGCCAATTACTGACGCTAAGGCTGCCCCCGCGAACCGGATGGCAAAATTATTCAAAAGATAGCTAAACAGCGTCAGCACCCCTAGAACAACGCCTCCCACAATCAAACCAGGCCAAACATTTTGGTCGATTTTAGGAGAAAAATTTTCCGACAGTGGCACCCACAAACTCAGGGAGGAAAATACAAAAATTGCGGCGAAATTAACTAAACTAAAAGGAATTGGGTGCAACTTGCCCGCGGCCATTTGCGTCAGCAATACGTAACCTGCAAAGGTAATCCCAGAACCCAGTGCAGCAGCGACTCCCACTCCAACATTGCCGCCGCCCGGAGCTGGGGCTGCAAAACTCGGCCACCCAGCTAAAATCAGACCTGCGGTAATCCCGACGATCGCGAAAAAGCCGACTTTGCTAGGGCGAGAGCCAAACAAGATCCAAGAACCTAGTACGGTGACGATCGGGTAAATAAAGAAAATCGTAATCGCAATCCCCGCTGGAATATTGCCGATCGCCAAATAAATCAAAACCTGAGACAAAAACAGAAAAAATGCGCTTCCTAAAACCTTGCTCCACAAAGCTCGATCGCCAGACTCGAACAACCGCCTAATATCTTTCCATACAGAAGGATACAGAAATGTCGCCAATATCGGCATCAAAGCCATCACCACGATCAGCCGCATCAACAAAATCAACAAAGAATTTCCAAAACCCGGAGTCACCACCCCCGGAAATTCAAACAAGCCAAAAACCACCCGAGGATTTTTGCCTTTAATCAGAATTCTCAAACAAACATTAAATAGCGACAATACCACTGCCGAAGACAAAGCCAGCACCAAACCTGTCTGTACAGAAGGTGCTTTAACAGTTGCAGCAGGCACTGAAGAAGGCTGTGGCACGGGTTCTCGCGGCGTTTCCACAGGTGTTGCCTGCAGAAGTTGCGGGCGGACAGAATTAAGAGAATTAGTTGATTCCTCGACATAGGAATCTTGAGCATCGAAAGGATTCTCAAGATATGCTTCTTCTTCTTCGAGTTCTTCCCTGATGCGGTTTACGAGATTTTGTAACAGCTCTTCCCCTTGCAGTTCCAGGGTTTTCATGTTGTTGAGCCGCACAGAAAGCTCGCTTTCGTAACTGGTTAAATCTTGTTCCAGCATCTGGAAACTGCGATCGATCCTTTCATCCAGTGCCGCCAGCAACTGCGAGGCCCGTTCGTCGTAGTTGCTCGGCGGCAGGGGGATCGGGAACTCGCCGCTGGGAATAGGGCTGCTAAGAGAATTTCCCGAATTAGCACTGAGTTCGTTGAACCGCTGCACCAACAAATCCTGCAAATTGTGAGCCAAAACTTGAGCCAACTGCTTCAGCCACAATTGCTGCTGCTGAATGTATCGCCCAGACAGAGATTCCATTTGCTGAGACTGCAATTTGCGATATTGCTCCCGCAGGTCTTCAATATCTTCAATCAGGTGATTTTTTTCAGTTTGCAGCCGAGTAATGTCTTGATTTAACTGGCCTTTGACATTTTCATGCAAAGCGTCTAGTTCTTGCATTACTGAGTGAAGGACTTCTTCTGCTGATTGTGCATCCTCTGGCTCGCCCTTTGACGAGTATACGTTCCGCTGCGCCATTAGCCTATAACCTCTAATTTAAACTGCACGTTCTGTGTTCTTAAGTATTGTGACAAATCAGGTCGCAACTTCTAGTGAGTGGCTCTAAAAGATTGCGAACACTGTTTAATCAATAGTAGTCGCTAAGCTAGAAATGTGAGAAAATTGCGAGCGCCCCAAGAACACTTTGTGCAATTAGAAATCATACTACACTTGACCTCTCCACGGATTGCTCCCGGTAATTCTCCCATCTAACTCACCCGATTGCACCCGAATCACCAGCCTAATGACCCCTTCTGCGACTAAATTTGATTGGGGGGTGAGACTCCTAGCCCCTCAACGGATAACTCGATCCTGCAGGCAGAAACCCCCTTTCTTTTGCCCGCGTCTCTCCCGCACTCGCGCACCCAGATTTATGATTTTAAAAGTTCCGATCTTTTGCTCGCGAAAGTTTTAAGAGGCGATCGCACCCTGAAAAAGCCACCCCGCGCCATCAAAAAATTAACACATCCCATCCCCCAAGAGCAACAGATATGGCATCCGAAATTTATGACAATTCCTTTACAAGCGATCGACAAAAACTGAATATTTCCTCAGAAGCCGAAGTCTTTGTCTTCCCCGCCTCATTTGCCCAGCAGCGCTTGTGGTTTCTCGACCAATTCGCACCGGAAAACCCTTTCTATAATGTAGTAACCGCACTGCGCCTAACTGGTTCTCTCAACTTAACAGCATTAGAGCAAACCTTCAACGAAATAGTGCAGCGACACGAAACTTTGCGAACCACTTTTGCCGCGGTATCAGGCCAACCCGTGCAGATAATCTCTCCCGCTTTCAAGACTAATTTAAAAGTATTAGACTTGCAAGATTTGCCCCCAGAACAACGGCAAACAGAAGCAAAGAAACTCTCCGCAGCAGAATCTCTTCGCCCTTTCAATTTATCCACCGGGCCGCTGATGCGAATCACCATCCTGCGGCTGACAGAAACCGAGCATATTCTATTGGTAAATATGCACCACATCGCCTCCGATGATTGGTCGATCGGGGTGCTAATTCGAGAAATAGAAGCTATCTATACAGCTTTGATAAATCAACAGCCATCTCCCCTACCAGAATTATCACTTCAATATGCCGACTTTGCCGAGTGGCAGCGCGAATGGCTGCAAGGTGAAGTATTAGAAAATCAGCTAGCTTATTGGCGGCAGCAATTGCACGGGATTTCTGTGTTAAATTTGCCCACAGATCGCCCTGCACCAGCTAGGCAAAATTATCGGGGAAAAACTCAATATTTAGAACTGCCGAAAAAGCTGAAGGACGCACTTGTAGCGCTCTCGCAGCGAGAAGGAGCGACTTTATTTATGACAGTCCTCGCAGCCTTTCAAACTTTGCTTTACCGCTACTCGCAACAAGAAGATATTGTTGTCGGTTCGCCGATCGCCAATCGCAACCGCAGTGAAATTGAAGCATTAATCGGTTTTTTTGTCAATACTTTAGTGCTGCGAACAGACTGCTCGGGAAACCCGACATTTCGAGATTTTTTGGGTCGGGTGCGGGAAGTAACCTTGGGAGCTTATGCTCACCAAGATGTACCTTTTGAGAAGCTCGTCGAGGAATTGCACCCAGAGCGATCGTTGAATCGCCACCCGCTGTTTCAGGTGGTATTTGGTCTGCAAAATGGGCCGGTGGAGGAGCTAGAATTGCCAGAATTAAAGTTGAGTTCTTTTCATTTGGAAACTCAAACAACCCGCTTTGATTTAGAGCTGCATTTGTGGGAAGCTTCGGATAATTTTAGGAGCAGATACGGCGAACTGTGGAAAGATTCGGAAGGCCTCCGAGGCTTAGCTGTGTACAATACAGATTTATTTGATGAAGTTACGATCGCCCGAATGCTGAGGCATTTTAAAACGCTGCTGGAAAGCATTGTGGCTAATCCACAACAAAGAATCGCTAACTTACCTTTATTGAGCGAGGATGAAGTGAATCAATTATTCAGAGAATGGAACGATACTCGGACAGATTATCCTCAAAATAAGTGCATTCATCAGTTATTTGAGGAGCGAGCCCTGCAGCATCTGGAGGATGTCGCCCTAACTTTCGACAGCCAGCACCTCACTTACAGACAACTCAACAGTCGGAGCAACCAACTGGCGCGCTACCTACAAAAACTGGGCGTGGGGGCGGAGGTTTTAGTGGGGCTTTGTGCAGAGCGATCGATCGACCTAATTGTCGGGATGTTGGCTATACTGAAAGCGGGAGGAGTCTATCTACCGTTAGATCCGAGCTATCCGCGCGATCGGCTAAACTTGATGCTGGAAGATGCTCAAGTTAAAGTCTTGCTAATTCAGGATAAATTGATTGAGAATTTCCGAGACTTCTCAAACTCGGTGATTTACTTCGATCGCGATTGGGAACACATAGCCAAAGAAAGCGCCGAAAATCCCGCCAACACCGTAACAGCAGACAACCTAGCTTACGTTATTTACACATCTGGCTCAACCGGAAAACCCAAGGGAGTTGCTGTCACCCACAAAGCAGTAAATCGGCTGGTACTCGACACCAACTACATAAAAATAGAACCTACCGATAAAATTGCCCAAGCATCAAACGCTTCATTCGATGCAGCCACATTCGAGATTTGGGGAGCCTTGCTTAACGGCGCTCAACTCGTGGGAATTAGCACAAATATTACCCTTTCGCCTCACGATTTAGCCTTAGAACTGCGCCAACAAGGAATCACAGTTTTGTTTTTAACAACTGCCTTATTTCAACAAATTGCTAGAGTTTTACCGCAAGCTTTTAATTCGCTGCGCTGCTTGCTGTTTGGCGGAGAAGCCGTCGATATCAGATGGGTTAAAAAAGTTCTCCAACAAAATTCAACCACTAAATTAATTCACGTTTACGGGCCTACAGAAAATACCACATTTTCGGCTTATTATTGCGTGCAAGACGTAACCGAAACCGCAACCTCTATCCCCATCGGCCGCCCGATCGCCAACACGCAAATTTATCTCCTCGATGCGGATTTGCAGCCGGTGGCGATCGGTGTTATGGGTCAATTGTACGTCGGCGGTGACGGATTGGCGAAAGGCTACCTTAACCAGCCTGATTTAACTGCTGCTGCATTCATTCCCAATCCTTTTAGCAATAAATCTGGTTCTAGCCTTTATAAAACAGGTGATTTAGGTCGCTATCGGGTTGACGGCAACATCGAGTTTTTAGGCCGCGTTGACGACCAAGTAAAAATTCGCGGCTACCGCATCGAGTTGGGAGAAATTGAAGCGGCTTTGTGCCAGCATCCACAAGTGGGTGAAGCAGTAGTAATTGTGAGAGAAGACATCCCCGACGATAAACATTTGGTAGCTTATGTTATTCCTGACGGCATTAATGAAAAATCCGAAACTCAAAATCTAAAGTCAAGTGACTTGCGCCAATTTTTGAAAGAAAAGTTACCAGGATATATGGTTCCTGCAAGTTATGCAGTGTTGGAGAATATGCCGCTGACGCCTAATGGCAAAGTAGACCGCCGCGCCTTGCCTGATATAGATACAGACAGCGAGGATATAACAGAAAATTATGTAGCGCCTCGGACTGATATCGAAGAAATGCTGGGGAAAATTTGGGCTAAGGTTTTGGGAAAACAGCAGGTTAGTATATACGATAATTTCTTTGAACTAGGCGGGCATTCCCTGCTAGCAACTCAGTTAATTTCTCGCATTCGAGACGCTTTGCAAGTCGAGTTATCTGTCAGCAATTTGTTTGAGGCTCCGACTGTGGCGAGTCTGGCAAAATACATTGAAACAATGCGCTGGGCCGCGACTGGTTTGGATACTCCCAGAACAGAGGAAAATGAGCGAGAAGATGTGGAATTCTAAGCCCTTACATAATTGGATGATTTTGATTGTTTTGTGGAATTGGCATTTGCCTGTCGGTAGAAATTACCGCAATGGGAACTCATATTCAAGCCTGTTTCACGAGGAGATTTAGACCTGTTACTTGGTAACATCCTAAAGGCTGATGCTGCCTATATACTTGCAAAATTGCTCGCGGGGCATTATAAATAAGGGAGAAAATGTTCTCCCAACAGCGACTCATCCCGAAAATCAGAAACGATGTCCAACCAAGCGTCTGACCGTCTTAAACAAAATTCTGAAAAAATTATGCGGGTGTGGGAGAAGCGGGCGCGTGATGAAGTCGGTGCATCAACGCATCAAACTTCTCTTGTCTTGCAAGATTCCCTACCTCTGTACTTAAACCAACTCGTGGATGAACTCTCAAACAGAATTGTCAGGACATCTGCCCGAATCACAGCCGACGAGGTAGAAAGTACGCGGATTGGCAAGCTGCATGGGCATGAACGGGCGGGGTATGCTGACTACTCGATGACTCACGTAATTTTCGAGTATCACCTCCTCCGTCAAGTAATATTTCAAGTTTTAGAAGAAGAAGCACCTTTAGGAGTGCAGGATAGAGACATTATTATCGGCTCCATTGAGCAAGCCGTTAATGACGCGGCTACTCAATTCTCCGAAACGCTGCGAGATATTCAAGAACTATTTATGGTGACGTTAACTCACGACCTCAGAAATCCCATCAATGTCGTAAAAATGGGAACTCAACTAACTCTGCGGCGGCTGGAACGAGGAGATACCCACACGGATGTGGCCGCAAGGATGCTCAATGCGATCAATCGGCTGGATTCGATGATTCAAAATCTGCTTGATGCGAGTCGGCTGCGGGCAGGGCAGAGCTTAAAGATGGAACTTGAAGAATGCAATTTTGAGAGGCTCGTCCAAGAGGTGGTAGAAGATTTGAGCTTTGCGTATGGAGAGCGGTTTGTTATAGTCTCTGAGTCTGAGATCAGGGCTTATTGCAGCCGTAAAGAAATACGGCGGGTGATTGAAAATTTAGCAATTAACGCTGTGAAATATGGTGCGCCTAGTACGCCGATTACACTCACGATCCAGCAAACTGAAACGCAGATCAGCCTTACTATTCATAATGAAGGCAATCCGATCGCCCTAGACGCTCAATCCATCCTATTTCAACAATTTCGTCGAACCATTTCTGCCGAGGAGCAAACCGGCTGGGGATTAGGATTATTTTTAGCAAAAAATATTACTGAGGCGCATCAAGGGACACTTGCGGTTGAAAGTGCAGAGGGCAAGGGGACAAGCTTTATTATCAACTTACCTAAAGTTATTCTTTAGTTCGGGACATTAAGACTAAGAATAAAAATAAGGTATAAAATAATGAATCCACAGTCCACATTTTGAGCTGACCCAGAGAGGAAGCGCTTCAGCAAACGCGATCGCTCTATAGCAATCCTAAATCATTATCAAGACTATGATACAATTATATGCAATACTTGATTGTGACAATAAAACCATGAATAACTTACAACTGCCACAAAAAGATAGGGAAAAAGAAATAGATTGTTTAGAATCTTTCATTAAAAGTGATATCGATGCCAGAGAACTAAAACGAGCAATAGCTGTAAGGATGGCAATTTCAGGTAATATCTACCATAAAATTAGCAAAATTTTGGGTGTAAGTAAGTTTTTTATTGGTTATTGGAAAAAGCAATTTAAAACTAAAGGCATCGCCGGACTCAAACTAGGACATAAAGGGTCAAAAGGGTATTTAACGTCTCTACAAAATACTGAAGTAATCGAGTGGTTAAAGAATAAAGAATATTGGAATTTAGATGAACTGGTTACTTATTTAGAACGAGAATTTGGTGTGATATATAAATCAAAACAGAGTTACTCTGAACTTTTCGATCGGGCGAAAATTAGTTGAAAAAAAACTCAAAAAACCAATCCTAAATTTGATAAAGAACTGGTAAAAAAAAAGACGGAAGAAATTAACGATATTTTATTTAAAAACAACGCTGGTATAGAGTCTGGGGAAATAATAGTATTGTTTTTAGATGAATGTCATCTACTTCATGGTGATCTAACTGGTTATGTTTGGGGTCAATCCAAAATTAGAATTGAAGTCCCAATTACCAATGAAAAAGATAGACAAACTTATTTGGGTGCACTCAATTATCAAAGCAAAGAATTCCATATTCAGAGCCATCCATCTGGTGATGGAAAATCAACAGTTAAACTCATAAAGTACTTACAAAATAAATATAAAAATCGCAAGATTATCTTGATTTGGGATGGAGCTAGTTATCATAAATATGGAGAATTTAGAGACTTTTTATTAGAACTAAATGGTGACAAAGAACCTGATAATTGGTCAATTACTTGTATTTTATTTGCTCCCAATGCTCCCCAACAGAATCCAGTTGAAGATACTTGGTTCCAAGCTAAAAACTTTTTAAGAAAGTATTGGTATTTATGTAGGTCTTTTAAGATTGTCACTTTTTTGGAGAGAGTTTTTTACTAAGGAACATAAATTTGATTTCCCCAAAATACGTCAATATACTTACACAGAGAAAATCATTTAGGATTGCTCTAGATATAGAAAATCATTTAGGGTTGCTATAGTAGAATGTTGCCGTTATCTGTGGAACAAGGCTACTCATGAACTCCAGTTTTACCTAAGTTCTTTACCCGTAGATGCTAAAGCGGAATGGTCGCGCTATTCGCCAACATTGGAGTATTGAAAATCAAGAACACTGGGTTTTAGATGTCACTTTCAATGAAGATCGATGTCGCATTCGGTCGTTGAATAGCCCTCGGAACTTGGCTGTGATCAGACGGATGTCCCTGAATGCTGTCAATCAAGAAACCACTCTCAAGCTTAGCTTGCGACAGAAAAGGAAACGGGCTGCAATAAATGATGAATACATGATGCTTCTTCTCAAATCCTTTTGTCAAGACTGATTGAGATGCTCTTACCCTGCTATTGGCGGCTTTTTGTCAAGTACAATTTATACCAAATTAGATGAGCTTACTCTGGTTTCTTTACTCATTGCGTTTGCCAACCGCTTGCAGAGGTTTTATTAGCTTTGCTGCTCGGGTAAATTTAAAAAGATTCCTTGAACAACCTCACGCGTCAAAACAAAGAAAGAGCCACCTGGGAAGCGATGCGCGGCATCGGCATGTGGCAACTACCAGACTTTTCGACCAGGCTCAACAGCCACCTTGACAGGGCTAGCCATTAGTAGCTAATTTTGTACTCTCACCTCTTTGTCGAGTGGAAAGCCCCATCTCCTTAAGCAGGCGGTTGATGTGACAATCGCTAACTTTAATACCCAGTTCTTTTGCCAGATGCTTTCCTAGCCATTGCGCTGTCCAGCGTTGAAATGAATAGCCATACTCACGAGGACTATGGGTCACGAGTTCTTTCAAGTAAGCGAGATATTGCTCGTTAACTGTCTTGGGGCGCCCCATCGAGTGGTCGTTCCAGTGGTGAGCCTGACCTGTCTGTACTATGAGTATCCAGTACCGCGCCATCTCCGGAGAACACCCCAAGGCTCTACAGATTTGGGCTTGAGAGTGACCATTATCTGCCAGCAGCATGATTTCAATGCGACGACGGTACTCTGGACGTAAATCAGCTTCTAGGCTCTTTAGCAGAAGCTTTTCCTGAAAAGGAGTTAAGTACTGACCCTGCTTTTCCACAACTATTCCTCCTTGTAAAAGTTCAGTAGATGTGTGGAATTAGTTCTCTTATTCCTCCAGAGTCTGACGCAAAAGTCCAGGAATTGTGCAAGAAGATACAAGAGTTAACAATAGTGAAGCGAACGGTCAGAAGTGTTGCTTTTCAGGCGTTGGTGCTATGACAGGGCAGAAGCAGCACCATCTACGACCATAAACCTAGAGACATACCGTAAATGTCAGATTGCATGAGTCGGAGTAGCTCAGCGCCTCACTGGACTTTAATTTGGAAGACCCAAGTCCCTTTATTGTTGGAAATGGAAGATTTGAATAATGAGAACATAACTCCTTTAGTTATGTATAAAAAATAAGCTTCAACCCCTTGAATTATTAGATTCTATCTCACAATATTGAAGTGGCATTAGACAACCTACAACTAATTCCATTCACACTCCATAAGGAGAGGGAAGATGAAAGACAATCAAAATGAACAACTGTTTAGCGAATTAACTCCCGCAGAAGCGGCTGTCGTAGAAGGTGGAGTTCGCGTAGTAATAGATCGCATTCAAGCCGTCAGGGCTGGTGCAGACCTTATCGGCGCTGATGATACCTATATCACAGTCAATGGCATAAAGATATGGGGAGACTACAGCATGACGACAGGGCAAACTCGCTTCGTTAACCGAAGCTACACGGCTTCAGGTTCTTCGGCACAGGTTCGACTTTTCGACGCTGACCCCTGGCCAAATGATGATGACTCAATGGGACAGTTTACCGCAGTCAACACCAGCGGTGCGCTAAGGCGAGCACCAGTGAGTGGAGGTGGGTCTAGCTACGACGTATACTACCGTGGCTATGCCACCTAAAGTAAGGCTAAGAGACAGACTAAGCAACTTTTAGATGTCTTAAGACAGTATTCGGTTCTGGGTCCTTAGACATCTAAGTTAAAAGACTCCACTCGCGATCAAGTCGGGCTTTTTGCCCGACTGTCTTTTCTTACCAGTCATTCCTCCTAAAGATGAGATACCAGATTGTTCTGCAACACAGTGAAGAAGACTGCGGCGCTGCCTGCCTTGCTACTGTTGCCAAACACTACGGACGCACCTTTGCCATCAGTAGGGTTCGGGAAGCAGTCGGCACTGGGTCGCGGGGAACCTCCCTTCTGGGTTTGAGTCGGGGTTCAGAAGCCCTAGGATTCAATGCCCGCCACGTCAAAGCCTCCCCACAACTGCTTGACCAATTGCATAAAGCTCCTCTACCAGCCATCATTCACTGGAAGGGCTACCACTGGGTCGTTTTGTACGGGCAAAAGGGGAAAAAATATGTAATTGCTGACCCTGGCGTCGGCATCCGCTACCTCACCCGCGAGGAGTTAGTCAAGGGTTGGGACAATGGCGTGATGCTGCTGCTGGAGGCAGACGACAGCCGTTTTTATCAACAACCGGAGGATAAGATAGGCGGATTTGGGCGTTATTTGGTGCGCGTTTGGCCCTATCGCGCCATTCTCGTCCAAGCGATTGCAATCAACATTGCCATCGGACTGCTTTCCCTCGCTTCCCCTTTGATGATGCAACTCCTCACCGATGACGTGTTGGTGCGGGGAGATACCCAACTGTTAACCACCGTAGCAATTGGCGTCATCGCCATGAATCTATTTAGTAGTGCGATCGGTTTGGTACAATCTCACCTCATCGGTCACTTCGGTCAGCGTCTGCAATTAGGGCTGATTCTAGAATACGGGCGAAAACTCCTGCACTTGCCCTTATCTTACTTTGAAGGGCGTCGAAGTGGGGAAGTCGTCAGCCGCATTGCTGATGTTAACGCCATCAATCAGCTAGTTTCCCAAATTGTCCTGGGTTTACCCAGCCAATTTTTTATAGCATTGGTTTCCTTAGGCTTGATGCTGTTCTACAGTTGGGAACTGACTCTAGCTTCCTTAGCCGCCTTTGTCATTGTTACAGTCGTCAACCTGTTTTTTCTGCCAGCCTTGCGCCAGAAAACCCGCAACATGATTGTCTTGGGTACAGAAAACCAAGGCTTTCTCGTCGAAACCTTTCGCGGTGTCCAGGTGCTAAAAACCACCCAAGCCACCCCTCAAGCTTGGCAAGAGTATCAGACCAATTTTGGTCGTCTCGCAAGCCTGGGTTGGACTACGATGAAACTGGGGCTTTATAGCAGCACAATCACCAGTATTCTTTCCACTTTCACCAGTATTGCCGTACTCTGGTTAGGCAGCTACCTGGTGATTAATCGCACATTAAGCATCGGTCAGTTGCTGGCATATAGCGGCTTGAGTGGCAACTTTCTCGGCTTCCTGGGTTCAGTAATCGGGTTAATTGATGAGTTTATTACTGCCCAAATTGTGATCCAACGCCTAACAGAAGTCATCGATGCCACGCCGGAAGACGAAAATGACTTTAAAAAGCCAAAAGCAGAAATTAAGGGCGATGCCGATATTATCTGCACCAACCTCAACTTTCACCACGCGGGTAGAGTTGACATCCTGGAAGATTTCTCCCTCACCATCCCCGGCGCTCAAGTAACTGCCTTAATTGGTAAATCTGGCTGTGGCAAAAGTACCCTTGCCAAACTGATTGCTGCTTTATATTCTTCCCAATCTGGTAATATCCGATATGGTTTGTACAACCAGCAAGACCTTTCTTTGGAGTGTCTGCGACAACAAGTAGTGTTAGTCCCGCAAGAACCTCACTTCTGGAGTCGCTCAATTATTGACAACTTCCTCTTCAGCTATCCCCACATCAGTTTTGAACAAATTGTTAAGGCTTGCCAGATTGCGGGTGCAGATGAGTTTATTAGTAAACTGCCCGATAAATATCAAACTGTTTTAGGAGAATTTGGCGCGAATATCTCTGGTGGACAACGACAGAGATTAGCCATAGCCAGAGCCATCGTTACTGACCCGCCGGTACTGATTTTAGATGAATCTACTGGCGCTCTCGACCCCGTAAGTGAAGCCTCCGTGCTAGATAAACTGCTGTACCACCGGCAGGGCAAAATCACAATTATGATTAGCCACCGCCCTAAAGTCATCGGGCGAGCGGATTGGATTGTACTGCTGGAGGAAGGGCGCTTGAAAATCCAAGGCACTCCAGAGGAGCTGCGTCATCTTCCTGGCGAACACTTAGACTTTTTAGACGATATTGCCCCAGCAACGAATGGTTTGGTGGTGAAATCCTCTGGCTCTCACTCCAACGGCAGAGTCCCCGCAATCAGCAATTACAACCATCATGCTTAACAACTCCAACTCAGATTATCTGCCCCCAATTCAAGACAGCGATTTTCTCCCGCCGCTTGGTCGTTGGACTACCGTTGGCGGAGTGGTTATGCTTGCTTTTGTAGGAATAGCGATCGCCCTCACCTCTGTGACCAAATATAAGGTCACCGTCAAAGCCGAGGCAAACATCCGTCCTGCTGGCGAATTGCGGCTCGTTCAGGCTGCCACGGAAGGTCCAGTTATGCGTGTCTCCGTCAAAGAGAATCAAGTTGTCAAAAAAGGAGATGTGATTGCTACTATCGACGACTCTCGCCTTCAAACGAAAAAAAGCCAACTGCAAAGCAACATCCAGCAGACCCAGTTACAACTCGTTCAAATCAATGCCCAGATTAGTGCCCTCAATCTGCAGATTATAGCCGAAACTGACCGCATCACCCGCGTTGTTGCTGCTGCTAAAGCTGAACTCTCGCACCGCAGCCGGGACTATCAAGACAAACAAATTACTACTGTTACTGAAGCCCAAGAAGCCGAGGCGAACGTCCGCATCGCCCAGGAGGAATTACAAAAAGGTTTTGCGGAGTTAAAGTCAGCACAAGCTAACTTAAGCGCGACTCAAGCTGCCTTGGGGGCAGCTAGGTCAAAGCACAACCGATATCAGAGTGTGGCCAAAGAAGGAGCGCTTTCTAAAAATCAATTGGAGGAAGCACAACTAGCTGCTGACCAGCAATCGTCAGCGGTTGAGGCGCAAAAAGCGGTAATTGAGGGACAAAAAGAAACAATTGAACGGTTGCAACAAGCTGTCGTGGGAGCTTTTGCTAGACGGCGAGGCGCAATGGCTGCGCTCAATCCGAGTAATGCAGAAGTTGCGATCGCTTCTGAGCGCATTGGACAAGAAAAAGCTGCGGGTGTTGCCGCCGTCGCTACATTAGACAAAGAACGCAAAGCTCTCATCCAGCAACGGATTGGAATTGAGCAAACAGTTAAGCGCGATACCCGGGAACTCAAACAAGTGGAAATCGACCTCAGCCAGACTGCCATTACTGCCACAGCAGACGGTATCATCTCTAAGCTAAACCTGCGAAACTCCGGTCAAACTGTGCGCCCTGGAGAGGAAATGGCCCAAATTGTCCCTAGTGATGCCCCATTGGTAATCAAAGCAGCGGTGGCATCTGAGAATAAAAGCAAGTTGAAAGTCGGACAAAACGTACTTTTGCGAGTTTCTGCCTGTCCTTATCCAGATTACGGTACTCTTAAAGGTAAGGTCAAAGCGATTTCCCCAGATACGTTTTCCCCTCAAAAGAATAGTACTGATGCGCTTACCTCTACAACAGCTACTCCGCAGAAAGTGGTTGCAGGAGGTTCCTTCTATGAGGTAACAATTAAGCCAGAAAGCCTTGCTTTACATCAGGGAAAAAAACAGTGTTCCATCCAATTGGGGATGGAGGGTAGAGTCGATATTATTTCCAGAGAAGAGACTGTACTCCAATTCTTTCTTCGGAAAGCAAGGCTAATCGCAGATTTGTAAGGTTACTCACCTGACGGGTGACAACCAGGGTAAACGCATCTAATTTCTAAATTCCCATATATAGCGTTTGAGTAGAAACAAAATCGCTACAGGTGGAAAAAAAGTTCTCAATAAACAACAATAAAGCAGAGTTATTGTTGTGCTAAAATCCCTTCTTATTGACAAGATGCGTTTACCCTGGGGTGACAACCCCGTCAAAACATTGATAAAATCAAGAACATAGCTCTCATACCCCTCTGAAAAAATGGTAGTTTATTACGCCTAATTCTCATTAATTCACTAATAATATCTTGACAGAATTCTATTTCAACCACCCAACATTGACCATATAATCTAATCCAAAAACTACTAGGGCGACGTATCGAGCGCCCGAACTCATACCATTTTTTTAAAGACGTGATAGAGATAAAGAATGTAAAATCCACGACCATCCGGTAAGAAAACCAATGACACGATCGGTGAAAGATGCCAAAATTTCCTGGACTTTTATGCGGAGTTCGTCAAGATTACTAAACACCGACTTTCGCTAAAAAATCTTTCAGATATTCCCACACTCTTTCTGTCGGATTTACTTCGGGACAAGCCGGAGGCTGAAATAGTAAAATAACATTGTCTGGTAATTCAGATGAGTCCAACTTATGAGCTGGTGCGTTATCAACTTGAATGATGTGTAATTGCTCAGGATATTGTATTGACAAAAGTTGTAAATATGCTCCAAAACAAACTTTGTCTAAATGGGAAAACTCCCAAAAAAAACTTTTTCCAGTAGGGATAGATACTGCCCCATACAGCCAAAAACACTCAAATTTCCATTGATGCTTCCCGATGGGCTTTACGCCTGAAAGCGTCAGCTTGCGCCGACGAATTGTATGCAGCCCTATCCGCGTTTCATCACGCTCACCAATAAGTGACGTTTTTATATTTGTTTACTTGAGGTAAAGCTTTCTCTAGTAAAGCTTTTATCTGTTGATGCAAGTTATTTTTAAATTCATTAATTGCCGTAGATTTCTGAGAAATACTGCGAGGTCTTGGAATTTTTAATTTACTTTTTAATTCCCCTCTTACTAAAGAATATACAGCCGAGTAACTACTGGCTATTCCTTTAATCAACCAGAGCCAAAGATGAACTTCTTTATAACTCTTAAATCCTTCGGGATCTCTCAACTCTTGTTGCAAGGTCGCTGCTATTTCAACGGAGAACTTTTTTGGGCGACCAAAAACCTGCCGATTTTTTAACAAATTTTCCAGACCGCCCTCTTTATATTGAGAAAGCCAACGATGAATTGTTGCCTCACTTTTACCTAAAACTGCCGATATTTCGCGCACAGTTTCTACTTGTTTTGACTGAAATAAGTAAAGCATTTGAACTTTGTTATAAGCTAGGATTCTTTTTTGATTTTTGAGGATTTCTCGTAAATCTTCTACTGATTCGGTAATCTTTATATGCGGACGACCAGACATTGTAATTCTCTCCTTTCCTTTTTACAAAAGTCTATCACATCTTTAAAAAAATGGTATAAATATCAACGCTAGATTCAACGAGTCGGTGACTGCGAAAGTCAACGTAATTTACGACGGATTTTAGATGGAGAAGGACTGCCAATCACATTCGACGGCAATTTTTTGGTTAGAAAAAGTTTGCTTATTTCAAAGTAAAGCGATGCTTTAATTTATTTAATTCGCTTCAACCTAGTCACATAATTTAAACTCGATCCTCTTCATTATTAAGTTACCCAAAATTCGGCAAAAGTAGAAGAGGCTTGCAGCCTCTCTCTAAGATGTCAAATGGGTTCTATAGAGTTGGAGTATCTATGAGGTTGCTAGTTAGAAAATTCAAACCCATCAGCTAATTTAGTTAGGCCATCCAATAGTTACACAGCATTTCATTATTGGTATAACATAAGTGGCAGAGAGATATACAGGGGATTCCAGGTTTATGAAGTACAGTAGCAGCAGCTTGTAAACCAGTTTTTAAAGTGCTTAATATTAACCA
>NZ_JAUBTF010000039.1:0-72902 GCF_036702355.1 Microcoleus sp. D3_18_C4 | reverse complement strand
AAACTTATATTTAACTCACCTTGAATATATCGATCGCTCCTGCTAGTGGTCTGCGATCAATTATTCAGCAAACCCTAAATAATTCTACGGGATTTCCATAACTATGCACCGCTACCAAATTATTAAAGCGTTGTGGATTTCAATTGATAAACTTTAAAAAGTTTAAAATTAGAGCTTTGATTGGCTGGCAGCTTCCTACACTTTTAGCATAGTAAGTACGAAAGAGGCGTTTGATTATTTGCCAACAGTTAACAGGAGGATGGAGAAGGTGTTGGAGGAACGAACCTGTGAAAACCTGTATGCTCTGCCTGGTCAGCTTAACAACTATATCTTATAGATTTGTCCGTTGGCTGCAAGATAATGGTGACGTGCGTCACACACAGCAGGTTATGGCTTTGTTTAGGCTTTAAATTTGTTTAAGTCTCGTTAACTGGACTCCAGCCGCCCAAAATTGAGCGGCAAACCATCCTGAAATACCAGCAATTTTCCCGGCTGAATTTGCGTCCAAACTTCGTTATCTGTCAGCGGAAAAGTGGCAATAACAGCCACGCGATCGTCCTCGTTGGTCAATTCCCGAAAATCGACTGTTATATCTTCGTCGATCGAGTGAGCGCTAGCAAAAGGTGCTTGTCGCACAATATAATGCAAATTAGTAGAACAGTGGGTGAACAAGTGTTCTCCATCGGAAAGTAAATAATTAAAAATTCCGTGTTCTGCCAAAGTTTTAGTAATTTCCTCCAGTACCGGATAAATTTCCGCTAAAGCAGGCTTATTTTGAGGAAAAGTAGAGCGCAGCTTTTCTAATATTAAACAGAATGCTTTTTCACTGTCAGTTTTGCCAACCGGTTTGTAAACTCCGGCACATTCTGGAGAAAAATTTTCGAGATTTCCGTTGTGAGCAAACACCCAATAACGTCCCCAAAGTTCCCGAATAAAAGGGTGGCAGTTTTCCAGAGCAATTTCGCCTTGGGTAGCTTTGCGGATGTGAGCAATCACGTTAGTTGAATGAATCGGATAGCGACGCACTACTTCTGCAACCGGAGAAGCAATCGCAGGTTTAGAGTCTATAAAAAGGCGACATCCCAAACCTTCAAAGAAAGCAATTCCCCAACCGTCTTGATGAACGTCTGTTCGGCCACCTCTTGCAGAAAAACCCTCAAAAGAAAAGCAAATATCTGTTGGAACATTGCAGTTCATTCCCAGTAATTGGCACATAGCTTTTAAATCTCTGGAGTTTGAATGGATGTCGCAGCTATTGGCAGCTACAGATTTGCGATGATAGTATTATAGTATGAATTGATTTAGCCTAATAAAAAAAACACAATTATTTTGGATGGTTAACCATAATGCTACTTAAATTTTAAAAAATGCGTGAAGCCAAGCTATCCCGAACGCGCGTGCGAGCCCGTTGCGGTAGGGAATCGCCCAAAATTCAATCGCGTTCCCCGGAGAACAGTCTTCATCGTTCCATTTGTCCTGCAATTTTGTTAATTAAATTTATGTAAAATTCACTTTTGTGGGGGAAAGTCTGAAAGTTGTTTGATATCCTGCAAAACTATTTGAGGCTTCCCTTTGTACTGTTCTACCTTCCCACTGACATACACATATCCCCGTCCCAGACCCGCATAACGCTTCTCGATTAGCCGCTTCAAAGGAGCCATTTCATCAGTTTCCGCATCTGGTATCCACAAAGCTAATTTATGATACACCGAACCAGCATAAATTACAGCGCTGCCGCCGATCCTTTTAGTAATTCCCGCCTGCAAATCGCAGAAAATAGTAATAGATTTAGCTCTCTCAGAAGCAGCTAATATTTTCGGGTAGTCCAACCTCAAAGAAAGCGCTCCTGCGGTTGCTTCCGACAACCGAAACTCTTCAACAATCGAGCCTCGCATCGACCACCAAGGAAGTAAATTAGCATAGTTGCGAGAGGGAATTTTGGCATTGATAATCGGATTCCAAATCATCAGATTGTAAGCTTTTGCTGCCGATTCTCCCTCTGTCATTTGTCGGTGATACAATCGGGATCGCCCGTATTTGACGAAGTAGGGACTCCAGCCTTCTTCAATCAGTTTAAGATTGTAATTTTCTCCGTCTTTATGTACGTAACAGAGGAGACGCCCGTAGTTGTCGCGGTGTTTTTGTAGAGCTACTTCAACCGAATCGTCTGTATCAAATTCTATGTCAATTTGAGCAAGTCCGCCATCTGCTGTGGCGAAGTATTTTTTAGCCATTTCTGAAGCTGCTTTCCCCGCTGCAGTTACAGGTTTGGAACCTCCCGAATGACTTTCTTCTGTATCGACGCAAATCAGCCGCAGAGATTCGGTTTTGCCGTTGAGAGAAATTTTGATGCTGTCGCCATCAACTACTTTAGTTATTTGCAGGTTCGGAATTCTGGTTGCCATATTTTGAACCCTGTTGCACTTGAGATTTCATGCAGGTATCGCTTGGATTATACACGAGTTCGTTATCACTAGCAACTGTAATTTTTGTTGTTTGTATTAATATTTGTCAACAGTCGCGTATTTTATCAAGTCGGGGAAAAAATCTTGAAAATCTGATTCTAAGCGCTGATAGTTAGCTGTCAAATCTTCTATGCCGCTTGCCAAGTTATTTGTCCGCTTGATTCGGGCCGACATTCTTGTAAGAGTGATGCCGATTTCGGCAATTTCCTGATAAGATGAAAGCAAGTCGCGGGCAATTATTGTGGGCAGTACCCGCTGGAGAGAGTCAGGTAATATATCGCGGTTGTCTTGCAGGATTTTATAGACATCCTGAGAAAAATCCCGGAGGGGAATTTCTGAATATTCCAGCCAATTTTTAGCCAAGAAGTGGTCGTAAAACACGTCAATCAAAACTCCAGCAAACCTGCGTCTCTGGGAAGAAACAAGGCTTTTACTCGATCGCACTATTGCGTGAGAGTCCGTGTAGCTATCTACTTTGCGGTGCAAATCGATGCCCTTTCTAATTTCATCGGGATAAAGGTTGATTGCCGAACCTTTGACAAAATCTCCTAAGAGGTTGCCAATCAGGGATTCTGGCGTGCCTTTTGATAAGAATAGATGAGCCAAATAATTCATTGCTACAGTAAAAATATCTAAGATAGCATAAGCAGAAAGAGTAAGGTGCACGACCCGGCGCACCTTACTGCTATTAAGAACCTGCCCTGAAAAAAATCCCCCTACGCACCACCGCGCAACTTATCCAAAACCGTCCGGTCTTCCAAAGTCGAAGTATCCCCAGAAACCTCTTGTCCCGCCGCCAAAGAACGCAGCAATCGGCGCATAATCTTCCCGCTTCGCGTTTTCGGCAAAGCATCAGTAAATCGAATTTCGCCGGGACGGGCGATCGCCCCAATTTCCTTAACAACGTGCTGCTTCAATTCCTTAGCCAATTCATCGCTAGGTTGCTGCGAGTTGTCCAGCGTGACAAAAGCCACAATTTCCTCACCTTTAATCTCATCCGGTTTGCCAACAACCGCAGCTTCCGCCACCGCTGGATGCGATACCAAAGCTGACTCGACTTCCATTGTGCCAAGTCGGTGTCCGGCCACATTAATTACATCATCAACGCGACCCATTACCCAGAAATAACCGTCTTTGTCCTTGTGCGCGCCGTCCCCTGCAAAGTACACAAATTCGCCATCTTTCGGGTGTAAATATTCCCAATAAGTGCGGCGGAAACGATCGGGATCGTTGTAAAGTGTCCGCATCATTCCCGGCCAAGGATGTTTCACCACTAAATAACCGCCGCTTTCGTTAGTGACTGTTTCCCCATCTTGGTCAACAACATCGACCACAATTCCGGGGAACGGTAGGGTTGCAGAACCGGGTTTTGTAGGAATTGCACCGGGCAAAGCGGTAATCATAATTCCCCCGGTTTCTGTTTGCCACCAAGTATCAACGATCGGACAATTCGAGTGGCCAATTACGCGCTGATACCACATCCAAGCTTCGGGATTGATCGGTTCGCCAACGGTTCCTAACAATCGTAAAGATGACAAATTGCGCGCGTTGGGCAAGTGTTCGCCCATTTTCATAAAGGTGCGAATTGCGGTGGGTGCAGTGTAGAAAACGGTGACGCCGTATTTTTCAATTACATCCCAAAAACAGCCTGGATTAGAAGGGCGAGGAGCACCTTCATACATTAAAGTTGTTGCACCGTTGGACAGTGGCCCGTAGACTATGTAACTGTGTCCGGTAATCCAGCCGACATCAGCAGTACACCAGTAAACATCGGTATCTTGGAGGTCGAATATCCACTTGGTTGTCATGTGGGTATAAAGGTTATAACCACCGGTTGTATGGACGACACCTTTCGGTTTGCCGGTACTGCCACTGGTGTAGAGTACGAACAGCATATCTTCGCTGTCCATCGGTTCGGCGGGACAATTTGCCGATGCACCTTTTTGCAAATCGTGCCACCAATGATCGCGCCCTGGTTCCATGTCAATTTTCTGTTTGGTGCGCTGAACTACGAGAACGTTGGTAACACTTGGTGTGGCATTATTTGCTAATGCTTTGTCTACTTGTGTTTTGAGGCCGACGGCGGTATCTTTGCGGAAGCCACCGTCAGCGGTGATGACGAGTTTTGCTTGGCCGTCGTTAAGTCGATCGCGCAAAGCTTCTGCACTAAAACCGCCAAAAACAACGCTGTGTACTGCACCGATTCTGGCACAGGCTAGCATGGCGATCGCAGCTTCGGGAATCATCGGCATATAAATGCCAACGCGATCGCCCTTTTGGACTCCCAATTGTTTGATGACGTTCGCCATTTGGCAGACTTCGCGGTGGAGTTGCGCGTAGGTGAGGGTGCGGGAATCTCCGGGTTCGCCTTCCCAAATCAGGGCGGCTTTATTTTTGCGCCAAGTGGTTAAGTGGCGATCGAGACAATTGTAAGAAATATTAATTTTACCGTTGACAAACCATTTAGCAAAAGGCGGTTGCCAGTCGAGCACGGTATCCCAGTTTTGGAACCAGTGCAATTCTTGGGCGGCGAGTTCTGCCCAGAAGGCTTGGGGGTCAGCTTTGGCTTTGTCGTAAAGGGCTTGGTACTCTTCTAGGCTTTTGATGTGAGCTTTTTGGGAGAATTCAGCGGGCGGCTGAAATAGCCGTCTTTCATGCAGAATTGATTCGATGGTATCTTGTGACATTGCTTTTTCTGTAACTGCATCTACTTCTTTAAACTATTTTGTACGCAATTGAGCGCAAAAATATCTTGAGTTTCGTTAAGAATTTTGGGAATTGTGTAAATGTTGGGGCTGTGGCTGTTTATTTGAAAATTATAATTGCCTCGAGTTTTGAGACCAAATAAAGTTCGTTCGAGCTTCGTTTGGGAAAAATTTCTTATATAAAAAATTGTATAAATTTTAGTTTAATAGTATAATGATGTGAAGCTGCTTGAAAAGGATTACTCAATCTGAATGATAGGGAAAAGCATGATCCAAAATTTAGAAGCAAGCCAACTGTCGCTAAATGACGTTCGCCGCCTTCTCAAACTGGAAGAGCGAGAAGGAGACGCCTTCACCGATTTTTTCTCTCTGGAAGCGCTGTCAGAATTAGAACAGCAGGAAATATTAAAAATTAGAACTGACTTTCGACGCTACTTATCCGCAGGAAAAGTTTCAGAAGCACTCGTTAAATTTTTAGTGATTTCACCGTTAATGAGATTAGCAGGATTTTTTGATATTCCGATCGTGCTGACAATGGAAGATAGCATCGCGATCGAGGTTGAGGATGGGGATACTTTAATTAAAGGGCGCTTGGAGGTCTTAGCGGTAAATCAGCCGGATGCAGAACTCGCGGCGGCACAGTTTTGGATTTTGGTAGTCGGGGCGAAAAATAGTGCGATCGATTCTTGGGCCGGTTTGCCACAATTGCTGACTTATGCTTATAAAAGTTTGCAGCAGCAATCGTCTGTTTGGGGATTGACGACGAATGGACGTAACTATCAGTTTGTCTATCTGACGCGGGGAAATCCTTGTACTTATCAGATTTTACCGCAATTGAATTTGATTGACCGAGAGCGATCGTTCTTGTTGGCGCAAGTGTTGAAAGCGATTTGCAAGTTGCAGAATGTGCAGTTGCAGTTGGCTTAATCTCTGCGGTTGAAATCTGTGCTTGCCTGTACTGACTAGACAGATATTCTGTACCAATTTAGTCCTAATCGCATTCTATCGTCGATGCCAACTGTTGTTAACTTCTGTTGGGAACTGCGGGAAGATTTAGAAATCAAGATTTGTTAAAAAACTGCAATAGGGAGTGACAAAATACTAATTGTTCTATACAATAATAAACGGTTAAACCCTGCAACTGAAGGTAAAAAAGTGTCTGAACTTAGACAAAATTTAATTACCAGAGATTGGGTTATCATCGCCACCGAACGGGCGACAAGACCGGATCAATTCGCTAACAAAAAAAACTGGGCTGCCGTAGTGCCACCGCACCGTGCCGATTGCCCGTTTTGCGTGGGAAATGAAGAAGACGGAACCTTAGAAACTTGCCGTTTGGGCGATCGCGCTGACTGGAAAGTAAGGGCAATTTATAACAAATATCCCGCCCTCTCCCCGACAGCAAAATGGATGAGGATATCATCGGGAATTCACCGCACGATGGCGGGAATCGGCGTTCACGAAGTAATTGTCGAACACCCGCGACACGATTTGACGACAGCTTTGTTGAGTGTTGAAGAAGTTGCAAATATACTTTTAGTATACCGCCAGCGCTATGTAGAAATTAGAAAAAATCCCCACATTGAAACAATTATTATCTTCAAAAATCACGGAGAAACTGCCGGAACTTCTCTCGAACACCCCCACTCGCAGATAGCAGCGACGCCCGTTGTACCCAGCCAATTTCGCAGCCGCATCGACGAAGCTATTAGATATTTTGATGACACGGGAGAATGTCTGTTTTGCCGGACTTTGGAAGATGAATTAGCGGCGAGAGAAAGAGTGATTTGTGAGAGTGAACATTTTGTGGCTTTTATCCCTTACGCTGCACTTTCACCGTTTCACACTTGGATTTTTCCGCGTCGGCATTCCTCTTCCTTTGATGAAATTACTGATGCGGAAGTTACGGCTCTTGCTGATACTTTGAAAACTGTACTAGCTAAGCTTTATTACGGATTGAACAATCCTGATTACAACTATAATATTCGATCGGCACCGATCGCCGAAGGGGGAACAAAATACTTTCACTGGTATATCGCAATTATTCCCAGAGTCACCAAGCAAGCTGGATTTGAGTTGGGCAGCGGGATGTTTATCAATACTGCTTTGCCCGAAGAAAGTGCGGCGTTTTTGCGATCGATCGAAATTCCTAGCGACAGTAATTTTCCCCACATCTAAAGTATTCTAGATCACAATAGGTCAAATTTACTTCAAATTGGGGTGAAAATGCACACAGCTACTCCCAGTTGCGAGTCTGCGTTGGGGGAGGAAACTGATATTATTGGAGATTTGATATTTGAGATTAAAGAAGTAGGAATAACGCATGATCTAAGGGTTTAGATCATCGGCCTAAAGTTGGATTCTTTTTTTAAAGTGGTATAACTTACGCTCTAAATTTATGAACGTACAAATACTTATGGATGTTACCAACCTCACAATAAACTTTCGACATACTGCCAGCCGTCGTCGCTAAAAGTAGCTCTCAACATATCTCTAATTTTGGCATCGATCGATAAGAGTCCCTCGCCAGAGTCGCCATTTTCGCCGATTTCGCAACTCTCATCAGACAAATGTTCTTGAATGTTGGCCAGAGTATCGGCGAAATTAGCCAGAAAATAATGTTCGTGCACCCACGCTGTGGGATCTGGTATTGCTGCACTCCCAAAAGCTCGATCGACTAAATCTTTTTTGGCAACATCGTCAGTCTGGTTTTTCATGTTGAGTTCGATTTAGGTAGAACTGGTAACTTATCCATTTTAAGCTTAATTGTCCACAGGAACGCGATCCTGATCGACCACAGCAGTGACAAATTTGTGTAGTTTGTGCGATCGCGATCCTAATTTTTTGGTCCCTCGCGTGTTATCATTTTACATCACACTCCGTGACCAATAATTTTCACCTCCGGCAAAATACACTTGGGCATCATTCCGTGAACTCCTTTTTGAGGATTGTTGACAGCCTGCGTAATCCGAAAATTTACCGCGATGGAACACAAAACATAAGCATCTTCCTCTTGGAAACCTGCAAACTTTTGCAGCCAATAAACCGTCTGTTTTAGCGCCATCTCAAACGCTTCATCTAATGTTCTACCAAATCCCATAATCACAATATGAGTGGGCGTTTCTGCAAACGGAAATATCCGAAAAAAATCCTTGCGTAAGATAATTTTAATAGTCCCGTTCATCGAAGTTTCTATAGCAGTACCGTCAACTTCACCATCTCCTTGTGCCGAATGTCCGTCGCCGATGGACAGTAAACCGCCCCGCAGAAAAACAGGTAAAAATAACCGCGTTCCTGCTTGGAGTTCCTGATTGTCCAGATTGCCGCCGTAGCGCTCTGGAGGAATAGAAGAACGGTTGATTTCTGAATTTGCAACGCCGATAATTCCAAAAAAAGGATGCAAGGGAATCGCAAGGCGGCTACCTGGGGGAAATTCAGCAGTTTTTTGCTGTAAATCTAGCGGAATAAACCGCAATTTAGGTTCGGGAAAATAATCAGGTAATGCTCCCCATCCGGCGCGAATTGCATTAAATCCTACTGGCAAACTTGGGTAAACATCCTCAATGTGAATTTCTAAAACGTCTCCCGGTTCGGCATTGTTAACATAAATCGGGCCTGTCAGCAAGTGGGGCCCAGGGCCAACTTTGCGGTTGGGAGGCAAATTATGACAAATATCTAAAAATTCGGGGGTGAGAAATTCCGGCGGCGCTTTGTCAGCAACATAATATCCTGAATAGGTTTCGATGTCGATGCGATCGCCCGAATCCACCCTTAAAGCAGGTTCGATATTCGGAGAGAAACCGCCCAAGTGTACGGTTTTGCAGTTAGCCTTGAGAAGGTGGCGAGTCATGGGATTTTAGATTTTAGATTTTAGATTTTAGATTGAAGTAAGGGTGTTAAGAATGTTATATCGCAAGTCTCAAGCATTTTTGAGAAAGATTTTTTTTAATGAACCGCAGAGGGCGCAGAGGGCGCAGAGAAAGAGAATGGAGAGTTCAGAAGATGTGAAAAAATGGTTGAACTTTGTTAGATGTGAGATATTTTACAAAGTTTTTAACTTTTTGATAACCTTGGTAGTTTAAAATTCCCAGTCGAGAATCTAAAATCGATTGCTGTTTTTTCTTCAGACTAATAACTAATAACTAATGACTAATGTTGACACCATTGCCCGCTCAATTAAAAAATTCTAGAGATTTGCCCCGCAATCCCTGGTTTTTTGCTGTTTTGATTTTGATTGTCCTACTGCTAGGTTTTATGATGCCATCTAACCTCAACGAACCTCAGCTTTTAACCGATCCGTTTCTGCAACTCCCAACAGTAAACTCGGTGCGAGTTGTCTGGTTTACCGAGTTTGGCGGTACTCGCAACACTGTTACTTACGGCGAAAATTTGAATCAAGTTGTGACGGCAAATACTACTAAGCTAAGCCGCACTCGCGAAGACAAAGACTCGCGCATCTCCGATGAAATGAAACAAAGCATAATTGACAGTAATCCAATTGTCCGCGACATCTGGCGCCACGAAGCAGAAGTCCCCAATTTAATGCCCGGTGTTCCCATTCCTTATCGAGTCACTAGCGAAAGGAAAGACGGCGCATCTGTCAGCAGCAAAGTTTTCACTCTTTCTCCGAAACCAGCACCAGGAAGTCCGCTCAAAATCCTCCTCACTTCCGACCATCAATTGATGCCGATGACAGCAGCAAATCTCCAGAAAGTAGCCGAAACAATTGGGAGAGTTGACGCGGTTTTCATGGCTGGGGATTTAATTAATATACCCGATCGCGCTTCCGAATGGTTTGACGACGACCGAGGCCGGGCATTCTTTCCCGCTATGCAAGGGCGCGCATTTTCCGAACTGGACAAAAACGGCATCAAAACCGTTTACAGCGGCGGCGAACTGATCCAACACGCGCCTTTATTTCCCGCCATTGGCAATCACGAGATCATGGGCAGGTTTTCAACTACCAGCGCCCTCAACGACCAATTTAATGATCCTTTTCCCCGCGTGGCTGCCGAGAAAATATACGCTCAACGTGCTGCATCTTTGAATCCTAGTAATGACTCTTCTGTGCGGGAAATATGGCTAAAAAACAATAGTTTTAATAGCGATACCTATGACGAGATTTTCAATTTACCGGGAGGCCAAAATTACTATGCTGTGACTTTTGGGGACGTGCGGTTAGTGACTTTATACGTTGCGAATATCTGGCGAACTCCGAATTTAGATCCGGGTGCGAGAGGCAGGTATCGCGAACGGGACGCAGATTTTAATAATCCCGAAAAATGGGGATACGGACAGCATATTTTTGAGCCGATTGTCAAGGGCAGCGCTCAATATACTTGGCTGCAACAAGAGTTAAAGAGTTCGCAATTCCAGCAGGCAAAATATAAAATTGTGATGTTTCACTACCCGCCACATTCTCTGGGTGACAATATTGTACCTGCTTATACTGATCCAGTGCAAATAGTCGATCGCGCTCTCGATGGCGAGATTAAAATGGTGCGTTACGAGTATCCGAAACAGCAAGATTATCTGATTCGGGATGTAGTGCCGCTACTAGAATCAGCGGGGGTGCAGTTGGTATTTTACGGACATTCGCACTTGTGGAATCGATTTGTAAGTTCCAGCGGAATGCACTTTTTGGAGACTTCTAATGTGGGCAACAGTTACGGTGCTTTTGTGGGGGAAAAGCGCCGATTTGTGCCGCCGGCATATCGGGAAGATTACAGCGCAATTGGAGACCCGAACGGATTGGAGCCTGTGGTGCCAACTGTTGCGCCTTTGTTGGGGAAAAATGGGCTGCCGTTGCCGTATATTGATAGCAATGATATTACGGCTTTTACTATTTTTGATACGGGAGAGGGTACGGTTAGCAGCTACTATTTTGATACGCGGAAACCGGAGTCGGAAGTGGTGAAGTTTGATGAGTTTAAGTGCGAAAGATAAGGGCACGGCATTGCCGTGTCCCTACAGATATCTGAGTCAACTGAGATGTTGCACTATTCTTAATTAGCTGTTTAGGAACGGGCTCTCCGGCCCGTTCCACAAGAAAATTGAGTTGTGTGGAACAGGCATCTTGCCTGTTCTTGAGAAGGGTGCAAGATGTAATACCAAGTTGCATTGTGACGTAGAATCTAGTTGAGGGTGATAAATGTCAAATAATTTGGAAATTTCCGAAAATATTCGGCTGTTGACTCAACCGTCTTATAGCCCCGAATTAATGCCAGTTGAACATCTGTGGGAAGATTTACGAGAAAACTACTTTAATAACCGAATATTCAAGTCAATATCTAAGGTAGTCGAGGAACTTTGTCAAGGGCTTGTCAATCTAGGATCTAATCCGGAACGCTTGCGCTCAATGACTTATTTCCCACATTTTAGAATAAGCTCTTTGAAAGCAACTTAGTATCAGCTTATACAACCGACCTACAATGTTCGCTGGAAAAAAAGTCGAGCTAATCGCTCACTGAAAACGTGTTAATACTTTGTTCAAACGTGGGCCTGCGCTGTTCAAATTCCTCAGCAGTGGTAGAGAATGCAACAATCCACATATTGCTCCCTTGCTTAATCGTGTAGATTATCTGTTTGGCAGTTACACCGGAAATTGTTGCTTCTATCACGATCTGACCTGCCTGATAGCGGTCAAGCGACACCTTCTTCTGCTCCACGACACGAAATTCGCTGGGTAATTGTTTGGGAATCAGATCCAAGTATGTATCTATTGTCACTGTAGATCCAACTGACTCTATAGCAATAGCGACATTACTCAGAAAACCTGATTTACTAACCTTCGAGTCAAAAGCCCAGATGACGAATGCGGATGGATTCTGTTTGAGTGACTGAGCTACCTGCTGATAGTAGGGCCCCAAAGATTCCAGCTTCTGAACCACCACGTCCAGATATTGGCTGAGATCTCCGCCGCTATAACTCTCCGGTAACTGCAATTGTACACCGCGTCCCTCAAATTTTTTCCAACCTGGGATGGTCGTGGTTTGTGTGCGGACAAAGGGACTTGATGTTTGTTGAGAGGTTTGTGGCTGCTTGCAGCCTATGACTAGGCTTGGTAGCAACAGACAGAGTACCAGCAAAAAGTCTTTCTTATTCATGGAATTACGGTTTATACCCCAACTTGGTATCACTCATGATTGTACGTCTGAACGCAACTTGGTATAAAATTAAACTGAGATGTTGCACTATTCTTAATTACCTGTTTAGGAACAGGCAAGATGCCCGTTCCACAATAAAATTGAGTTTTGTGGAACAGGCAAGATGCCTGTTCTTAACAATGGTGCAAAATTTCAGATTAAACCTTCTCTTTCGCAGGCGGAACCAAGCCTGTTTTATTCAAACCCGCATCAATCTGCCTGAGCAATTTAAAATCATCTTCGGGTAAAGAATTAACAGGCGAGTGTTTTTCCAGAAATGAGAATGCTTGCCGGAATTCACGCGGGCGGGAGTCGATCGCACTATCGAAGTGACAAGGTACAATCTTTTGAAAGTCCCAACTCGCCACTTTATCCACCCAATCGAGAGTTTCCCGCGGCGCGCGGTTGAGAATCAATGTCTGCAAAATCGGCGCCACAAACAACCGCCCTCCTCCCCGCAAAGCCTCAAACGATCGCTCCCAATGTGTTTTCCACTTGAACGGATACAACCCGAAATAAGCTTTCCTAGAGCGTTCTGGCGCTTGGCGCGCGCTGGCAAATACCTCCGACCACCGCGGCACTTCGAGCACGCTAGGCGTAAAATACATGGCAAATAAGGCGATTCTCTGCCACCCTTTGCGCCGATTTTCGTGGGTGTCTGCTACCGTGTCCAAGGCGCTGTCTTTGGCGTGAAATAGCAGCGGGTACGAGTCGAGTTGGACGATCGCGGGCGGATTTTCGGGAATTGAAACCACGGAATCTGTTAACATCAGCGTGCGCGATCGCCTGTGAAATAACGCAACTTCAGCAAATCTGCCCAAACCGAGGTCGAGGGGGCCGAGAATTGCCCAGTCAAATTGATCGGCTAAGGGCGTGTTGCTGCTGTCAAAGGGCAGTACAGACGTGCGTTTCGCAGGCAAACCCAGCCAACTCAGCGGCAAATTCACCGGGAAACTCCACTGCTGCGGGGCGACAAACACCTGCGCTTCGGGAAAACACCTCGCAAAGGGGCCGACAAAAACTTTGTGCTCGATGCCGGAAACCGTTGTCAGCAGGATGTACTTCACCTCGCCGTGCTCTGCTACTAACTCTTTTACCAAGCGGATGCACTCAGGAGTCGGTGCCACGGGGGCGTAGACGAGAAGGCCTTCGGGTTCTAGTTTAATTACTGTCATCCTAATCGGAACGACAACGTAAAAAATGCCTTGTAGTTGGTCAAAAGTCCAGATTGTATCTTTAACTATTTCCTTGCGGATGGTGCGCCGCTTGCTGTAGGGATAGAGGGGGACGACTGGCCAGAAGGCCCAAGAATAGTCCCTAGAATCAATCTGTGCTGATGTTGGTATGCCTTCGCCCTCTGCCACTGGTGCGACTCCTTGCCGATTTTTTTGTACGTGCGTGCGATCGAACTATTGTTAGTTATAGATTAAGTTATCGTCTTTATCAATCGGCTGTTGAAACCGCTGCATCGAGTCAAACGAAGTCTGTCTCTGCGGACTAAGAGATCGAGAATGAATTTTTAGCTGACTTGTCCTGATACAATGATAAGCTCGCAAAAATTTCTCAACTTAGTAGATATGACTCAAAACTACCGCATCACTCTTTTACCAGGAGACGGCATCGGCCCTGAAATTATCGCTGTGGCGGTAGATGTCCTGAAACTTGTCGGCCAACAATTGGACATCGGCTTTGAATTTCAAGAAGCTTTAATGGGCGGTGCTGCTATTGATGCAACAGGCAATCCGCTACCCGAAGAAACACTGGAAAAATGCCGGAACTGCGATGCCGTATTGTTGGCAGCAATTGGCGGTTACAAGTGGGATAATTTGCCCCGCGAACAGCGGCCGGAAACGGGATTATTAGGACTGCGCGCCGGATTGGGATTGTTTGCAAATTTGCGTCCGGCGACTATTTTACCGCAGTTGGTTGATGCTTCTAGTTTGAAACGGGAAGTTGTCGAAGGCGTGGATATTATGGTCATCCGCGAACTCACAGGCGGCATTTATTTCGGCAAACCGAAAGGTATTTTTGAGACGGAAACAGGCGAAAAACGCGGTGTCAATACGATGGCTTACACCGAGTCGGAAATTGACAGAATCGGGCGAGTCGCTTTTGAGACGGCCAGGAAGCGCGGGAAAAGGCTGTGTTCCGTGGATAAAGCGAATGTTTTGGATGTTTCGCAACTGTGGCGCGATCGTATTATTGCCCTTTCTTCAGAATACCCTGATGTTGAACTTTCTCACCTCTACGTTGACAACGCAGCCATGCAGTTAATTCGCTGGCCCAAACAGTTCGATACAATTGTCACCGGCAATTTATTCGGCGACATTCTTTCCGATGCGGCAGCGATGCTAACTGGTAGTATTGGGATGCTGCCTTCTGCGAGTTTGGGAGCAAGCGGGCCGGGAGTTTTTGAACCCGTGCACGGTTCCGCACCCGACATCGCCGGACAAGATAAAGCAAATCCCATCGCCCAAGTTTTAAGCGCGGCAATGATGCTGCGCTACGCCTTAAATCAGCCGGAAGCTGCTAATAAAATTGAGCAAGCAGTTGTCGAAGTTTTGGATCGAGGTTATCGCACTGGTGATATCATGTCGGAAGGTATGAAACTCGTCGGCTGTCGGGCAATGGGCGATGCTTTAATTGAAGTTTTGCAAGGTTGATTTATTTACCTTTACTCGTTCCCAGGCTCTGCCTGGTAACGCATTTGAGGAGGCTCTGCCTCCATTAAAACAAAGCAAACGAGACATAAAGTTGGAGGCAGAGCCTCCGGGTATTAATTACCAGGCAGAGCCTGGTAACTAGAAATTTTATAATTTAATGTGCCGCTGTCAAAAGATTGAATTGCTCGGTATCAATGCGATTTGCTCGATACAAAACTTCAGCTATTTCCGAAAGCGCTAACACAGAATGTGCGCGATAACCGTTGGCCTGCATCTTATCTTTGACTCCCTGTTCGTGGTCGATTAATACCACGATATCTTCCACATTCAATCCAGCCGATTTTAACTTAGCCGCGCCTTCCATCACGCTTTTGCCGCTAATCAAAATATCATCGACTACGACAATCGTTTCTCCTGCCTGAAAATGCCCCTCAATCAATTTGCCCGCCCCGTAAGTTTTCACCTCCTTGCGCGGGAAAATCATCGGGCGTTCCATCCGCAATGCTAAACCCGTTGCTGTGGGTAAAGAACCGTAGGGAATTCCCGCAATGCGATCGAATTTTAAATCCTTGAGAATGTCTGCATAAGCGCTGACAATTTGGTGGAAAATCTGCGGAATAGAAATTATTTTCCGCAAGTCGATGTAATATGGAAATACGGCCCCCGATGCTTGTACGTGGTCGCCAAAAACTACGCAGCCGATGTCATAAAGTTGCAAGATTAAATCGCGGTGAGGTTCCGGTTGCAAAAAGCAAACATCGGGCAGCCACAATTCGCAAGTGGGACTACCTTCGATCGCCCGCAGCCTCTGTTTATTAATACTATCCCGCAATTTCTCAATTTCTCGGCGCGGCTCTTTCCCCGCTAATAAACTTGGGGGGACTGGTAGCAGCAAACCCTCACCATTTGTGCTTAAACCGGCCGCCAGCAGTTGTGCGAGGTCGTTTTCTTCTGTGAGGTCATTTTCTTCGGCGATGTCTCCTTCGACTAAAATTAGGCGTTCAGGAGCTTCTTTGCGGATGCGGGCTAACATATCCGGCATTACTCCTACTTCTAAACCGAGTTTTTCGGGAGTTCCCCAAGTTTGAGAGAGTCGGACTAATTGCAAGTAAAAAGGGTTGTTTGGCGTCGGATATTCTTGCAAAGCAGCCCCTGACGGGTTGGCGGTGGCACAGAGGACAAAAACAGTTTTTCCGGCGTATAACAAAAAAGGCGCTACTTGGTCGAATCCGGCATAGGGACTTAAGGTAATAGCGTCAACTCGCCAGTCTTGAAATACAATTTTGGCAAACACTGTGCTGGTATTTAAATCGCAGTGTTTGGCATCTAAAATTACTGGCAGGTGAGGGGGAATAATGTTTAAAATTTCTTGCAGCAATGCCCAACCGGGAATACCGAGAGATTGGTAAAAACCGAGGGTGATTTTGCAAGCACAAATTAAATCGGCTGTTTGGTCGATCGCACTTTTTAGCTTTGCCAACAAATCAGTTACAAAAGTTTGAGTCTCTTCCCCAGTCATGGAAACCTGCGGCGGTAAGGTTTCTGGGTCT
The DNA here is from genome assembly GCF_036702355.1 of Microcoleus sp. D3_18_C4. Lineage (NCBI taxonomy): Bacteria > Bacillati > Cyanobacteriota > Cyanophyceae > Oscillatoriales > Microcoleaceae > Microcoleus > Microcoleus sp. D3_18_C4. The sequence goes on along the minus strand of NZ_JAUBTF010000039.1, from coordinate 56,374 downwards.
GGGTCGAGGGCTAAATAGAGCAAACTTTGATTGCTTTCGACAGCCGCTAACAGTTTATCGAAAAAGTTGGTTCGATCCGTCATAATTTGTTAGGAAGGTAAGGGGAATTTAAAAAATTGCAGGTCAAAGTGGGATTGGTGTTGTGCCGGAAGAAACCGATCCCCGTTGAAATTGAAATTAAGAATCTTTTAAGATTGTAGAATGTAAAGAGCCGGAAATCTGTAACTTTGGGAGCAGTTTCATCGGGAATAATTTTCGGGTTGGCTACACCAGTGATTTCACCTAAGCCGCAGCAAGTCCATTAGTTGTGGTAAACTAACCAGTGTCCGGGGGGCGATTTTCTCAGCATTTCCCTGCAGCAGGCGAGTTTAGCAAATGCCCATTTGCAAGGGGCAGATTTGAGAGAAGCAAATTTTAGGGCAGCTAATTTATCCGGGGCAAATTTGAGCGGTGCTTCTTTGTGGCAAGCTAATTTACAATGCGCTAATTTTACTCAAGCTAATTTAATCCAGAGCCCGTTTAACGGGTCGAATCTAAAAAATGCTACCGTTGCAGGTGTTATTTGGGTTGAGGGTAGTATTAAATAGAAGCAGAAGTTAAAGCCATGTCTGCCTTATATTATGGATAGTAATAAATGATCGGTACGATCGACTTTACGATTTGGGACGAGTTGCTGCAACGCTACGTTGACGATTTCGGCCACGTCAATTATCGGGGCTGGAAAGCTGAGGGGGCGGATGTTTTGAGGGGGTGGCTGGAAAGTTTGGCCGATGTTGATTTGGCGGATGGTACTGATGCGGATGCGCGGCTGGCGTTGTGGCTGAATGCGTACAATGCGATCGCAATTTCTCAAGTTCTGGAAGTATATCCGATCGCGTCCATCCGTCCCAAAATTTTGGGAATTCCCAACTGGCTGAGTTTTTTGGATTTTTTCACTCGTTCAAATACGATTATTGGTGGCAAAAAGTACAGTCTCAATCAAATCGAACACGCAATTTTGCGGCCGGAATTTGCCGAACCGCGCATCCATTTTGCATTAGTTTGCGCTGCTGTCGGGTGCCCGCTGCTGCGCCGGGGGGCTTATTTCCCGGAGTCGGTACGGACTCAACTAGAAGCGGATGCCAGCCGTTTTATTCACAATCCTGATAAGGTGCGGTACGATGCCCAGAAAAAGACGCTTTATTTGAGCAAGATTTTTAAGTGGTACGGCGAGGATTTTGTGAAGGCGGCGGGTTCGGTGGTTGACTATGTGGGCGGTTATTTGGGGCCGGAGGCGGCTGTGGGCGATGGATGGGCGATCGTTTTTTTGCCTTACGACTGGAATTTGAATCGGGTTGAGGGTTGAAATTTGCGCCTATGGGTAGGTGTTTTTTTGAGGGGGTAATTTTTTTCGGCTGTATCAGTTGCGTAGTATGGGTTTAAGGCTTTTTATGAAAAAATCGACAGACGGAAATCCTGTATTGCTTGCTGTGAAAGGTTTTGAGGTGTGTTGAAAATTTTGCCTCTTGACAGGTCGATCGCTGAAATGGTACTTTTTAGATCAGTTCCCGGAAATGTACTTTGAAAACTAAATAGAGTAAAGCTTTCAGATATGGCAGCCGCAATCAAACTAAAACCCTATTAGGGATTGAAACTTTTAAAACTTAATTGCTTGCGTTGATTTCAGCTTCTCTGCCGCAATCAAACTAAAACCCTATTAGGGATTGAAACAAGCTGTAGGTCTTTCGCCTTGCAATATACAGGAGGGCCGCAATCAAACTAAAACCCTATTAGGGATTGAAACATTAAATAATTAATTTAAGGAAGAGACTGCTATCACGCCGCAATCAAACTAAAACCCTATTAGGGATTGAAACGCCGAGCAGTTGATTATGGATTACCAAACCAAGGGCCGCAATCAAACTAAAACCCTATTAGGGATTGAAACGGAACTGAAAAACCAAGTCCATAAAAAAAATCAACGCCGCAATCAAACTAAAACCCTATTAGGGATTGAAACGGTTTCTCCCCCCTTCCCCCACTTCCGCTTCTCTGCCGCAATCAAACTAAAACCCTATTAGGGATTGAAACCCAATTCAAGCCCGATCGCTAGCTGTTTAGCTAACGCCGCAATCAAACTAAAACCCTATTAGGGATTGAAACTGATGCTCACCGACGCGGAAGTTACCGAAGCTATGCCGCAATCAAACTAAAACCCTATTAGGGATTGAAACTTTCAATGTTCGAGTTGCAAATCGAGCATACATCGCCGCAATCAAACTAAAACCCTATTAGGGATTGAAACGCTGGTGGGCTTGCTGGTGCTGGCGCTGTTTCGAGCCGCAATCAAACTAAAACCCTATTAGGGATTGAAACCAATTGAAAATGCTAGGTGGTGCCGTGTACGACAAGCCGCAATCAAACTAAAACCCTATTAGGGATTGAAACGAGAATTAATAAACTCATCATCGAAAGCACGATTGCCGCAATCAAACTAAAACCCTATTAGGGATTGAAACGCGAGGATGGAGAGATTTGAGAGGCTATCAACGGGAACAGGCCGCAATCAAACTAAAACCCTATTAGGGATTGAAACTTGCAACAATTGACTAATCTGATCCAACCCCGGCTCTGCCGCAATCAAACTAAAACCCTATTAGGGATTGAAACATCGTCGCTGCCGTCCCCTAAGAACTGTGCCAAAACTTGCCGCAATCAAACTAAAACCCTATTAGGGATTGAAACTTTATCTTGGTGAAACTGTTGACCAATATGATAACGCCGCAATCAAACTAAAACCCTATTAGGGATTGAAACTTTCCAGCCCAATCAGCACCTGTAAGACCAGTAGGCCGCAATCAAACTAAAACCCTATTAGGGATTGAAACAGCAAGTAACCTTCGACAATTTCATTCCCACAAACCGCCGCAATCAAACTAAAACCCTATTAGGGATTGAAACAAATCTATTTTTGTAGGAGTCGCATTGGGAATAGATGCCGCAATCAAACTAAAACCCTATTAGGGATTGAAACGCAAAGGAATACATATACTGCCACAGCCGTAGCGCCGCAATCAAACTAAAACCCTATTAGGGATTGAAACAGAAATGTGCAGATGCAATACCTATCTTTTTGTCATGCCGCAATCAAACTAAAACCCTATTAGGGATTGAAACTCAGATTGGGATTGGCATGATAGCGATTGTTTCGGCCGCAATCAAACTAAAACCCTATTAGGGATTGAAACTAAAATATATGTTGTACTCATTCTATATCTAAAGCCGCAATCAAACTAAAACCCTATTAGGGATTGAAACCTCAGCTTCTTCAATCAATTCAAATCCTTCATCATGCCGCAATCAAACTAAAACCCTATTAGGGATTGAAACCCGCCAGTTCCGTTTGTAAGAGCTGCCATATTTTTAAGCCGCAATCAAACTAAAACCCTATTAGGGATTGAAACTCGAATCCGATCGGCGTTTAATTGAGAGTTGGCAACGCCGCAATCAAACTAAAACCCTATTAGGGATTGAAACTAATGCTTCCTATTGTTGCCCACATTGCACCAATTGGCCGCAATCAAACTAAAACCCTATTAGGGATTGAAACCAATAAATTGGACTTTTGGAAGGCGAAAGCTATTTTTGCCGCAATCAAACTAAAACCCTATTAGGGATTGAAACGCGATCGCAAGCTAACGACATTTGTGTCGCGACAGGCCGCAATCAAACTAAAACCCTATTAGGGATTGAAACGACAGCAGGGGCGTTTGTGCGCTTGCTGTTTTTTGCCGCAATCAAACTAAAACCCTATTAGGGATTGAAACGGAATAATTGCTAATCCACAAGGATTGACAATCAGCCGCAATCAAACTAAAACCCTATTAGGGATTGAAACGCACTTCATATTTGATATGAGTGCGACCTAAACAGGCCGCAATCAAACTAAAACCCTATTAGGGATTGAAACTCGTATTTGTCAGAGGTATCATAATCCTCTAAGTCTGCCGCAATCAAACTAAAACCCTATTAGGTATTGAAACTACCCCTACGCAAATCGATTCGGTACGAAAGAAGCGCCGCAATCAAACTAAAACCCTATTAGGGATTGAAACTCTGGCGCGTAACTTTGTAAAAGTTTAGGTAAAGCCGCAATCAAACTAAAACCCTATTAGGGATTGAAACAAGGTGGATAGCAGATTTATCAATATTTCTTAGAGGCCGCAATCAAACTAAAACCCTATTAGGGATTGAAACTAACATCAAAACCCAAAAAAGACTTTTGTGCTAGTTCAGCAGGTGTCCCAGCCTCTATCGACAATCGAGTCACAAATGACATATTAAAAACTATCACAGTTCAAATCCTCTGGAATATTAACAATGATTTCAGATAAATTTCGGCGCGAGTTGCGAGATCAAGCCAAACTCTGGCAAGCAGAAGGACTCATCGAGACTTCATTCTACCAACAACTTTCGGAACGCTACCAATTCAACACACTCGAAACCGCCTCCCGCAACCGATTCCTCAGCATTCTGATGAGTCTCGGCGGCATTCTCCTCGGTATAGGAGTCATCACCTTTGTAGCCGCAAACTGGCAAGTTTGGTCGCGCGAAGTGAGAGTTGCACTGCTGCTAAGTCTTTTCGTAGCAGTCAATGCAGCAGGTTTCTATCTGTGGCGAATTCCCCCATCCCGAAGCCAAAACTCCAATCCCAATATGCCCGCAACAAAAGGGCGAAACAAACTCCTAGGTGAAGGATTGTTGCTGTTAGGAGCTCTGATTTTAGGAGCAAATATGGCATTGATGGCGCAAATGTTCCATATTGGCGGTTCTTCCTACGGACTTTTCCTTGCTTGGGGAATCGGCGTGCTCGGAATGGCTTACAGTTTGCGGTTGACTTCCTTGGGCGTTTTGTCAGCCCTTTTAGTCGGTTTGGGCTATTGGCTTGCCGTGTTAGATTGGTCTTCCAAAGTCGAGTTTTCTTGGCTGGAAGTTTTGGTGCGGCAAATGCCGATCGCAGCGAGTATAATGTTTGTGCCGCTGGCTTATTGGTGTCGATCGCGTGCTATTTTTGCCATAAGTGCGATCGCGATAATTTTCTCCCTACAAGTTTCAATTGCCCAAGGGTTAAATCAAACCTGGGGTACAGCTATTTTTTGCGCCCTACCGCCCGCTTTGCTGTGGGGATACGACGATGCAATCTGGCCGAAGGTACGCAGCAAGCTGTTTCAACCTACCGCCCGCAGTTTAGCACTGCTGTTTCTAGCCGGTTTGTTTTATGTTCTTTCATTCTACGGGTTTTGGCAAGATTCCCCGAATCCTGGGCAAACTGAATCCGAGTGGGTTTTTCTGGCAAATGTGGCGGTTTTGGGCGGTTTCACGGTGTTTGAGTGGCTGCGCTTGGGACGTTTGGAACTGCGGCGACCAAAACAAAAAGCACTGGATTTGACTACAAGTGCGATCGGCATTTTAATTCTCGCCAGCGCCTTAATACCGCTTATTCACCTCAATTTTACTCCCATTCCTCAATTAGCAACTTTTCTGTTCAATGTTTTCTTATTTTTGCTCGCTGTCGGCTTAATCCGAGAAGGCTTAGCTTTAGGAAACCGCAAGACTTTTTGGGGAGGCATGGTATTAATCACCCTGCAAATCATCAGCAGAGTATTTGAATATAACACAGGATTGTTGCTCAAATCTTTTGTCTTTGTTCTGTGCGGAATTGGCGTAATTGCTGCGGGTTTGTGGTTCGAGCGTCACTTCGCAAAAATCCCCGATGAATAGGAGTATTCTACTATAGTGCGATCGTCCATTTTGCACTGCACTCGGAAGATGATTATGTCAATTCAAAGCTCAACGATATTATTCTGCGAACCAATTCCCAATTCCCCATATGAACACCGAAAATCCAGATTCAACAGATCAAAGTTCCGAAATAGCAGATACCAGCGCTAATCCCCCATCATTCACCCTTCCCCCCGCAGCGCAACGCCTTCCCGCGTGGCGGCTGTGGGTTCCTTTGCTGCTGCAAATCGGACTAATTGCCGCCGTACCAGCTCCCGCAGTTTACACTTTTATTACTGGCAAAACAGTTGTCCTGCAAACAGCACCAGTAGACCCTTACGACTTTTTGCGCGGATATTACCAAGTTTTGAGCTATGATATTTCCGATCGCACAAATCTCCAAAAACTCCCCGGCTGGAAAAATTTACCTACCGAAAAATTACCTTGTCCACCCGGAATTGTTTGTCCAAAAAATACGCACAATCTCAAACCACAAACCAGTTTTTATGTGATATTAGAAATGCCAAAAGTGGCAACTAATCCCGGCCGCCCCCAAGCTTGGAAACCCGTCCGTGTCAGCCCGGAAAATCCCCCCAATTTGCCCGCCAATCAAATCGCTATTAAGGGCAAATATAACGGTTGGCAGATGGAATACGGCTTAGAAACTTATTATATGCCAGAGGATGAAAGGGAAAAGGTCAATCAGGAGATTAGCGAAGCTCAAAGGAAGCAGCGACAATCTTTTTTGGTAGAAGTAAAGGTTGACAAAACAGGCCATGCTGTGCCTGTGAGTTTGTGGGTGCGCGATCGCAATTATCGATTTTAGCTGATATCTCGCACCATTGTCAGCAACAGGCAAGATGCCTGTTCCACAAAATATAAATTTTCTTGTGGAACAGGCATCTTGCCTGTTCCTAAACAAGTAATTGAGAACGGTGCAACATATGAGTTTTAGCCAATCAGGCCAAAAGGTCGATCGGTCTTTTGCCCTTGTTTTGAGTATTTTGGCTTAGGGAGGGGGCGGAGGTTGGGCGATACCCTACCGCAACGGGCTCGCAGGCGCAATGGGGTAGCTTCGCTCGTGCGGACATTTCAATTGCCGACAACCCAGGAGAATCTATTAAGATATATAAGACTTGTGCAAATCTTGCCAGTTCAAGGGCGCAAGTCATGACTCTACTGGAGCTTCTCATGTTAGCCGAGCTAATCTCAGCCAGACGAATACTCAAGACCAAACTCCTCGACTTCTTAGGACTTCCCGAAAATTGCCCAGACCAAACCGATCATCTCGTCAACCGAATTGTATCCCTCCTGGAAGCAAATCCCGCCGAACAAGAAAGATTTTGGGAGACATTCAAAAGTGAATTAGCCGTCGATCCGGTAGAATTAGAAACAATACTCAAGTGTTCGCCAGCAGAACGCCAGCAGTGGATTGAACAAGACAAACTCCCTATTTTAGAATACCGCTCTTTCCGCAAATCAGGAATCCATTTAGAATATCCCGTTCACGACAGAAGATTCATCTTAAGTCTAACGCCAACCGATATTAATAATTGGCGCAAAGAACCCAAAGGGCTGATTAAAAATAATCACCAAATACCCACCCCAATCAATACAGAAAAGCCTGAAGAAAACGAACAATCACGAGTAGCTTTTAGTTCCGAGTGGGAAAAAATCATAGCCGACTGGAAAGAACAAGGTTCGGAAGAAATTTCAGCAACCTTCCAGCTAGCTTACTGGACAGTTTGGGCGTCGCGCTGGGCCAAAGAAAATCAGCTCAACAGCTTTAAAGCAATTAATAAATATAAGGAAGTCTACGAAACTCACCAGCAGGAATGGTACCAGCGAAAAAATCAAGCAGTCAAGTTACTGATTGAAATGCCCTACGCCATGCTTTACTTCTACCGTCCGGCGGATTCTGACAAATTATATCTCGAACTGTGCGACGACCACCAGGAAATGATGAAAGATGCCTACTATTGGGACAAGTGGGACTTTTTCTATCAGAACCGCAAACTTGTAAATAAGTGCCGCGAATGTGTGTACTGCGAAACCAAAGATTATTACTCACTTTACTATCTCGAAATCAAGAGCGACAAGTTTCCCGATTTTAGTTTTTCTTTCCACACGCCGTACACCATCGGCAGAAAATTTTTGCCACATCCAGAAACGCTCCCTTATGTAGACCACGTAGAACAGGACGGCATTTTTCGCTTTGGTCGCCCGCTGCTGGAACAAGAGAAAGCTATTCACACCGAAAAGGATGTATTGCTCAAGTTTGAGGCTGCTTTGGCAGCAGCGAAAAAGTTTGTTTAATCATTAGTCATTAGTCATTAGTCATTAGTTGACAAGTATAGTAAGATGCGCGCGCCGACCTCAGAAACCGGGTTTCTGCCGATATTTATCGTCACTCAACCCAAAATTCGTAGAAACCCGGTTTCTTCCCCGCGCACTAATGACAACTGTCAACTGACAACTGTCAACTGACTTTTGAACTTGGATTACTTGAATGCTGCCGTCAGCATAAAGTTTTGGTTGTTGAGTTCCTTCGGAATTGTACGATCGCCATTCTACCTCTGCCAACAAACTCCCCAAGTCAGTTTCAGTCTCAAACAACCACAAAAATACAGCCAACCCTGACCTAAATACCGGATTTGTATGCCGATGAATATCTACCAAAATGAATAGACCACCGGGCTTAAGCACGCGGTATACTTCCTGAAAGATTTGTCGCAATTGCGCCCGTTGCATTTCGTGCATGGCAACGCTGCTGTGTACTCCTGTCAAACTGACAGTCGGCAAAAGCTTCTAAATAATTATTGGCTGATGGTACATTTTTCGTTGGCCGTTGCAGAGATAATGGCCAAGCGTCAAGTCCTGTGACATCCTGGAAATATTGCACCAGAAACTGCTTAGTTTGACCGCTACCGCAGCAACCGTCTAAAACTTTAGTTTCGGCGCTGACGGTCAAATTTTCCCAGGCTAGTTGACTCAAACGAGCATTGCCGCCTACGCTCCAAGCAGCCAGACGCGCGATCGCAATCCTAGAGACACTGATACCGATAACTTAAATCTCTAAAAATTGTTGCCATAGTCAAAATTATGTATACCTTGCTATCGACTTAAGATATTATTAAGTTATATGATAAAGATAAGTAACAGAACTGAGACGATGGGAGAGCTGTAACCGCTATGGGTCGTGTGGGAGTATTGCTATTAAACTTGGGCGGGCCAGATCAAATCGAGGATGTCCGTCCTTTCTTGTTCAACTTGTTTGCTGACCCGGAAATCATTCGCATTCCGTTTCCGTGGATGCAAAAACCGCTCGCCTGGTTGATTTCGACCCTGCGCTTTCAAAAATCCCAGGAAAACTACCGCCAAATCGGTGGCGGCTCTCCTTTACGGCGGATTACCGAGGAACAAGCCACTTCGCTGCAAGAACTCTTGCAAGAAAAGGGACAGGATGCTCGAGTATACGTGGGGATGCGCTACTGGCATCCTTTTACTGAAGAGGCGATCGCCAAAATTAAGCGCGATCGCATCGAACATTTGACAATCTTGCCGCTGTATCCTCAATTTTCCATCAGCACCAGCGGTTCTAGCTTCCGGCAGCTAGAAGAAATGTGGGGCAAAGATCCTGCCCTCAAGGATATACAATATACCGCCATTCCTTCTTGGTATCAGCGGCCTGGTTACATTCAGGCAATGTCGGAATTGATAGCCCAACAACTAGACCACAATCCGAATCCCGATCGAGTTCACATCTTTTTCAGTGCCCACGGCGTCCCCCTCAGCTACGTAGAAGAGGCTGGAGACCCCTATCAGCGCGAGATTGAAGATTGCACTCGTCTGATTATGGAACATTTGAACCGATCGAACGAACACACTCTAGCTTATCAAAGTCGGGTTGGCCCGGTGGAATGGCTCAAGCCTTACACCGAAGACGCCATTACCGAATTGGCAGAAAATGGAGTCCAAGATTTGTTGGTAGTTCCGATTAGTTTTGTTTCCGAACACATCGAGACTCTGCAAGAAATTGACATGGAGTATCGAGAATTAGCAGAAGAATCGGGGATTAAAAATTTCTACCGAGTGCCCGCCCTGAATACTCATCCGGTGTTTATTGAAGCGTTGGCCGATTTAGTCATCGAGTCGATCGAATCTCCCAGCGTTAAATTCTCCGATGTGATACGCCCTTCCAAGACAGTGAAAATGTACCCTCAAGAGCAGTGGGAGTGGGGTTTGACCACGGGGGCGGAAGTCTGGAACGGTCGTGTGGCGATGATTGGTTTTGTGGCACTATTGCTGGAGTTAATTACGGGTCAAGGCCCGTTACACTCGATCGGATTGCTTTAAATTGACAGTTGACAGTTGGCAGTTGACTGTTGACTGTTGACTGTTGACTGTTGTTACACATGACTAATGATATCAAATCGGTTGGTATCGGAATTATTCATCTCTCTCTTCTCTTCCTCAGCCCCCTCTGCGCCCTCTGCGGTTAAATAATTCCGAAACAACCGTAAACGATATAACTAATCACTAATAACTAATCAATAATTAATCAGGATCGCGCTTGCGGCGGCGGGGATTTCCCCTATCGCCCGGTATTCCCTGACTTTTGTACCAGCGATACCACTCTTTAGAACTGCGAATTGCCAGCCACAGCAGCATCATCGCCACTAACCCTCCCTGCCGTGGTGCGTCAAAGGCAAACAAAACCAAGGAAATGCACAGAACATCTTGGAGGAAAATCACCCAAATCGGCAATCCCCGCAGCCGATAAAACCATCCTGCTTGTACCAGTTGCAGCACTAAAGCCAACAAACCTCCGACAATACCAATTATCCACAGCATCCAAGGGTGAGCAATAATTTCCTCGATCGAACTTACTTGAGCGATCGCAATTCCCATAATTGCTCCTACAATGGGGCTGAAAATAATTTGCACAATTTGCAGTACCCGCTGCCCTACAAAGGTTTTAGAAGCAAATAACTCTAACAGCGACCAACTCACCAAGATGGTGATAGCCACCTGGGGGGGGACCCCCGACAATAGAGGTATTTCAGACCAAAGTTTGTCAATCCGCAACAAACCAATTAACAGCAGGGGCAGGGCAATTCTCATACCCCCTGCCGCAGACGCAGAGAGTGCGGCTAGGAGTCCAACCATAATAATAATTCAGTTTCTAACGTCAGCTAAAGCCTCGATCTATTTCAGAATTTAATTCCCCTGATGGCTGGCTATGATTTGAGCGATCGAACTCAAATTGAGGCTTGAGCTTAAATATCACCCTCTATTGTAAGTGTATCTGCTTAATCCTGCTTGGCACTGCGATATTGTCGATCGACAATATCGCAGTTGACTGTTAACTGTTGACTGTTGTCAGAATAAAGGAGGCAGCATTCAACCAGGATTGTGATTAAATTAGCTTAAGCACCCGAATCCTTCTTCTCTCTGACAACAGTCAACTAACTTCTTATGTCTGAATCATTATTTGCCGATGCCAGCCGCCGATTAGAACGAGCCTTAAAATATGTGTCCCTTTCCGAGGATACGATCGAACGGCTGAAACACCCCAAATCCAGTTTAATTGTATCGATTCCTGTGCGGATGGACGACGGTTCCCTGCGAATTTTTCAAGGTTATCGGGTGCGCTACGACAATACCAGAGGCCCGTCTAAAGGAGGAGTGCGCTATCATCCGGGAGTATCCCTTGATGAAGTGCAATCCTTAGCATTTTGGATGACTTTTAAATGTGCAGTTTTGAACTTGCCTTTTGGAGGAGCCAAGGGCGGAATTACTCTCAATCCCAAGGAATTGTCCAAACTGGAATTGGAACGGTTGAGCCGGGGCTATGTCGATGCGATCGCAGATTTCATCGGCCCCGATGTCGATATTCCCGCGCCGGATGTCTACACCAATCCCATGATTATGGGTTGGATGATGGATCAGTACAATATTATTAAGCGGCAGCTTTCTCCAGCGGTGGTGACTGGAAAACCAGTGACAATTGGCGGCAGCTTGGGCAGAGATACGGCAACAGCAATGGGTGCTTTTTTTGTAGTACAAACTATTCTACCCAAATTTGATCTAAATCCTCAAGATACAACTGTAGCAGTACAAGGTTTTGGTAATGCGGGTGCAGAAATAGCAGAACTCCTGTGGAAAGCAGGTTACAAAGTTGTTGCTGTCAGCGATTCCCAAGGAGGAATTTATGCTAAACAAGGGCTGGACATCCCCAGTATTCGAGGATTTAAAGATTCTAACAAAGGTATCAAAGCTATTTACTGCGAAGGTTCGGTTTGCAATATTGTAGAACACGAAATCTTAACCAATGAGCAACTTTTAGCATTAGATGTAGACGTGCTGGTTCCTGCCGCTTTGGAGAATCAAATAACAGAAGCCAATGTTAATGATGTTAAGGCTAAGTTTATTTTTGAAGTAGCTAACGGGCCGATTGATTCTGCTGCTGATTTGATTTTAGAAGCGAAGGGAATTCACGTAATTCCTGATATTTTAGTCAATGCGGGAGGCGTAACGGTTAGTTATTTTGAGTGGGTGCAAAATCGCAGCGGACTTTATTGGACGCTGGAGGAGGTCAACCAGCGGTTGAAGCATAAAATGGTCGAAGAAACTGAAGCAATTTGGAAAGAATCTCAGGAATTGTCAGTTTCTATGAGAACTGCGGCTTACGTGTACGGGTTAAATCGACTCGGAGAAGCGATGAATGCGAAGGGAACGCGGGATTATTATGTGAACGGTTAACAAATAAAATCCCCGACTTCTTCTGGTTATGTTCGTGAAATATCGAAGTAATTTCAGAAGTCGGGGATTTGGCTATTGGCTATTTAGCCTTAGTCTCCGGCATCAAACACTTATCAGAATCGCAGCCCGCCGGCCCCGAATCCATCATTTCACCTAAGTCATAGCGACTTAGTGCCGCGTGAAAAACATCAATTTCGCGGCGCGCTAAAGTCTCTTCCACCATCTTGGTGTAAGTTTCCTTGTTTATCGGTTCAAACGGTAGACGCGGGAAAGTTTCAAGAGCATCAAATCGAGCTAAAAGCGCTGCGGAAATGTAGCCTTCATCATCGCGAATCGCCTCGTAAATCCGAGTGCCAAAACTTTCAACCTCATTTTCGCGCAGTTCAATCGTCGCCGAAGTGTTATGTCTGACATAGAACTTTTGCACCTGCATATAAAAGTCCATTTGTGCCGCCGCTGAGAACTTGTTAATGTCAATTTCATCAGCACCGGGCAAGTCAGCCCAACTTACTGCAACAGGTATTTCTACCAGCCATTCTGTACAGCGTTCATCAAAGGGATTGTTCAGCAAATTGCCGTTTTCATCTTTGTCAGATTGAGACGGAATCACGTTGTATCCGTAGTCGATGCAGGCGAGGGCTACGGGGTCGTTTTTGCCGAAAGTGATTCGGCGAATGAAACGCTGGGCTTTCGGCGGATGCCACCCCGGCGAAGCACCTGTCAGCAGAGATTTAGTACCCGATGGTTGAACCGTTGTGCAGCGATTTGGGCGTTTTAAGGAATGGCGATCGCAATAATCCCATACTACCCGATTGACAATCTCGCGCCAACCACTCAAATACTCTTTTTCCCGCTGTTTAAAAGCCATTCCTTGCGGAGTTTGCGGGCGGCCTTCCACCCACCAGCGCAGCCACTCAACGCCAAAAGCATGAACGAAGAAATCGAACAATCCCGTGAAAGATACGCCGACAATCGGGTCTAGTTCGCGGCTGTATTGATAGCGGGGTTCAAGAAATTTGTGATTGAGAAGTACCGCGACAGATAGAGCCGCCGCCCTGAAAGCTTCCTCCTGTTCTTTGAAGTTGTAAGGATCAATTTGATTGAGGTGAACCTCTGCCAAATTACAGTGGAAATTAGAGCCGATGATTTCCATTTTTGTTACCCTAAAGGCTTTTTATCCTTTAGTTCTACAGATTCGATTTTCCCTGTAGCTCGGCGTACTTTTTCATTTACTGTAGTTGTAAATGCCCCGCACTCTTGCCAGGATTATATTCTTCAAAAAAGAAGGTTCACCCGGTACGCTCTACGGTGGTAAAGGATTTTTAATTCCCTTACTTACCTCGGAGTTAACATCTCAGTCTTCTCCGATTTTGCGAGGTTTTTTACGTGAGGCAAAATTACTTACCACACGGGTTTAAGCCCACGCGGACTAACCGATGCTCTAACTCGCCAGCAGTCATATTAGGATGGCGTTCCTGCAACCACTCTTTAGCTTTTCCTTCGTCGTAAGCTTTCAAAAACTCACTTCTAAGACTCGGTGTTGAAAGTAAATCAACGTTAGATCGAGCTACAGCTTCCCCGGCCCATTGAATCGCACCTTCGCCGCTGTAATACTGTTTGCGGACAGCATCAATACATTCTTCTAGTGTAGGTTTGGTATGGAAAACTCGCGTATGGTTGGCCATCCGAAGGGCATCGCGTTCTGGATCTATTCTCCAGTTGCCATTTTCATCTTGTTGCCACAAATTATTTTTAGCATTTGCTCCGAGTTCGTCATCAGCATAAAACTGACGCATTCCGGCCGATCTTCTAATGTTTCCAGCAACAATTGTCACCGCAGCTTCATCTATCAGCACGCAGCATTCAACTGAATTTAACTGCCGCCCTAAAGCTTTATTCAAAATTGCGGCGCAGCGCTGATAAAGGTCGGGCAATTTCACGGGATTGGCTACTCCGCCAAAACCTTTTAAAGGTTCTCCCACCGGGCGAACGTCGCTCAAATCAATGAATACTTGAACTTCTCCTGCAAATCTTTCATCTGTGGATAATTCCAGCAAACTTTGATAGGAGTTTACCCAACCTTGGCGAGAATCTCCGACATAAATAGTTGCGGTTTTTTCTGCTATTTTTACTTCTGTTTCTTGACGGCGCGACTGGGCGGGTGTAGAGCCGATTTCGCCTTGCATGGTTAGGGTTAAGCGGTTGCGAATCGGCGGGAGTTGGTTGATATATTGTGGTTCCAAGACTGCCCCAGTGCCGCAGCCCATCATTGCCAAATCCATCAACAAGCCAAAGGAACGCCAGTCAAGAATATTTGTTGATGAGCAATTATATGCGCCGGAAAAATTCTCTGGTTGCTCGATCCATTTGCTGCCACCTACCCACAGCCAGCGGCCTGAAGCGAGGGTTTTGAGCTGGTTTTGCATCCGGTGCAGCAGTTGTGTTTCTTCGGGGGTGAGGTTTCCCAGCTTTTGCAAGCCTTTGACTGTTCGATCGCACACTTCGGCCCAAGTCTCCCTTCCCGTCTCGGTACGGCGACTGTAAGTCCTGAAAAATACTGGATTGGCTGCGGGTGCTGTTTCCGGGAAATCAGACGGGTTGCGTTGATCGCTGGCACTCGATCGCTCTAATTCTCTAACCATAGGTTGTGTACTGACGTGTCGGAATAAATCAACAGACTACGAATATACAACAGGATTCAGATTTAGGGTTAAAGGTTAATATATTTGACAATTTGCACTAAATATGGGGCACAGAAGTGTACAAGCTCGATCGGGCGAGCTCCTCAAAACTTGACAAAAAAACCCGATTTCATCCTGAAACCGGGTGAATACCAAATCTTGTCAATTGTCAATCCTTTGTCAATAAAAACTCAATATTGGGTAACAGCGGGTCTTGAACAACCCCCACACCGTTAAAGCCCCAACGTTCAAGTAGCTTTTTTACCTGAGAACCGGAAATCGATTCTACTCCGAATCGATCGGCAACATCAGCAGCGTGGGCATTGAGATAGCTCAAAGCGTCATAGTCTTCGCGAAACATCAGCAGGTAACTCACTGCCGCATCTGGATTGGGATTCGCGGACAAATATTTGCCGTCACTGCGGGAACGTAGCAAGTAAAAAACTTGAGATAACATTTTATCTTGTTTGTCAAAATAATAGATTAACTCAAATTGGGCATTGGGAATCGGGAATCGGGGATTGGGCATTGGTAAATTAAAAAAGTTTAATTATTTTTCTTCCTTCTTCCTTCTTCCTTCTTCCTTCTTCCTTCTTCCTTCTTCCTTCTTCCTTCTTCCCCTATTTAAATCAAAGTCAGTGCTAAACCTTTAATCCCTCGCCCGTCACCAATTTGACCGACAATCGAAGCTTGACCGGTCGTCAAATTGATATTGTACAGGCTGGAAACTCCGCCAACCTCGATCGCAGCCAAAGCCGTCTCGTTACCGTTAAGACTCCTGATATCAAAGCCGAGAACGGTACCAGCATCAATTCCCAAAGATCCGATCGTATTCAACACCCCATTATTCGGCGGATCTTGCCGCACCAAAACGTCTAAATTGGTGTCAATTGCAAACAGCGTTGTCGAAGCTGCCCCTGCAAAGTTATTCACATACGCAGCAGCCGCAGCCGCGCCGGGATTGCCAAAATTAGGATCGCCCCCAGCATAAGCCAAATTCCCGTCGAGTTGAACTCCCCCCGTCAGCGTGTCAAAATCCACAAGTGCCCCGGTATCCGGGTTGAGGCGGGCGTTTTGACCGGCTTGATTGACAAACCGAATTCGATCGACCGTCGGATTGAAATCAAAACCCGCAGCCCCCGGAGTTAGGGGAACAGCAAACTGCCCGCTACCCACTTGACTTGCAGCCCCAGTAACCGGATTGATGGCGTATAAGCGATTGCTAGAACCCACACCGTAAAGCACACCGTTAGCGGGGCGAAAATCAATTCCCAGCAAGCTTTCTCCCGGTTGCAATCCTGTAACTGCCACGTCGCTGAGAATTGCCCGCGGTGCCGCCTCGTTAAAACCGACAATTGTTTCAGCGCCATTTCTGACAGTTAAGGCGTAAGCTGTAGGCAAAGGCAAAGCCAAACCGTTAATCTGTCTCCCGTCGGCAATTTGACCGACAAAGGAAGCTTGACCGCTACTTAAATTGATATTGTACAAGCCGGAAATGCCACCCACTTCCAGCGCCGCCACTGCCACCTCGCGGCCGCCAATACTCCTGATATCAAAGCCGAGAACGCTATTCGCATCAACTCCCAAAGATCCGATCGTATTCAACCCTCCATTATTCGGCGGATCTTGCCGCACCAAAACATCTGAATTGCTGTCAATTACAAACAGCGTTGTCGAAGTTGCGCCCGCAAAGTTATTCACATACGCAGCCCCAGCAGCAGCCGGAGAACTTCCAGAATTGCGATCGCCCGCAACATAAGCCAAATTCCCGTCGAGTTGAATTCCCCCCGCCAGCGTGTCAAAATCCACAAGTGCCCCGTTATCCGGGTTGAGGCGGGCGTTTTGATCGCCTTCATTGACAAACCGAATTCGATCTACTGTCGGATTGAAATCAAAACCCGCAGCCCCCGGAGTTAGGGGAACAGCAAACTGCCCGTTACCGACTGGACTTGCTTCCCCAGTCATCGGATTGACAGTATACAAGCGATTGCTAGAACCCACACCGTAAAGCACACCGTTAGCTGGCCGATAATCTATTCCCAGCAAACTTTCTCCCGCTTCCAATCCAGTCACGGGCAAATCTGAGATCACACTTCCCGGATTGGAAAGACTAAAACCGACAATCCGATTAGCAGGAGTTAAAGCATAAGCCGTTGTCCGCGCTGGAGGCGGGGGGCTGGGAACAACGCTGCCAATATTATTAGTGAAACTTGCCTGGTTAATTGCACTTTGTCTCACCCCTCTGAGAGTAGCGAGAAATTCTCCTGTTACCCGGTCTTGAATAACAGTATCGTTTCCAGCTTCCAGAATATTCAAGTCGCTAAAACTGAGACCTTCCCCCAAACCGATTAAATCTGTACCTGGTACAAAATCGGCGATCACGTCGGCATTTGCCAAACTAACACCGCCACTGGTGCGGGAAGGGTCAGCCTCAGCGTAGCGCCTCAAAACAAATAGGTCTGCCCCGTCTCCGCCTATCAGGACATCAGTATCTCGATCGCCCGACAAAACATCATTGCCAGAGTTGCCCGATATGGAATCGCTGCCTTTTCCGCCCACTAAAAAATCGTTACCTTCGCCGCCGTTAATAATGTCGTTATCTAAATCTCCAAAAAGCGAATCTTGACCAGAATTTCCATCAATTAAATCGCTTTGCTTACCTCCATAAATGCTGTCATTACCAGAGTTTCCGGCAATGGTGTCAGTGCCCATCAAACCAAAAATCAGGTCATATTCTGGAGTTCCTGCTAGCAAGTCTGCTTGGCCGGTGCCTCTAATTTCTGCCATGTTCTAATCAGCCTCTAAATTTGATACTTCTGTTGCCTAACGGCGGTGGTATTCTCAGTTAAACTATCACAAGTTCGCACTTTTAGGATAGTTTTTGTTATTTTCGGCTGTAGGGGTGGGTTGCCATAAAAGTATTACAGGCAGATCAAATGATATATAAACCAGGCCCCGGATTCAAATAAACCCAATCCTAAATACCGATCACTTAGCCCTATTTTATAGTTGGCTGTGTAGCCAAGAGCGATCGCAGCTCAACTGCAAACAGGGAAGCTGAAATTTTTAGCGGTGCGAACCTATGAAATTTTGTACTGCGTTCATTAGTAATATACGCTGACTCTATAATTTTGGATCTGTACGGTCAGAAATTATTTTTTAACTTTAATCTTAAAGCCTGCGACGGTGGGCTTTGTGTGTGTAGCCGCGACAACCATCATCAAGTCTGCACGGAAAATTCCTGTGGATCAATATCCCAATTTGCCCAGCGAATTGCCTCCCTAGCTGATGTCAAATTTGGCGGCACTCTCAAAGCGTGAATGAATCCCGTACTCGGACAAGTCATTTTTAACAGACAAATCGGCTCGACATCGGCATTATCTATTTGTAATAGTGCATATTCCTGCCAACTATCTATTTGTTGTGCTGACAACTCTTGACAAATGCGATCGTAACCAATTGCTTCAATTAACACTCGCCGAAGTTCGGCATTTTCTTCTGCTAAAAGCCATTGGGCTTGCCATTGATTTGGGTGGACTTTGCCGTATTCTTCAGGCAATTTGACACCATGATAATAGTAAAAATTCCATCCATCGGCAAACTCGATCGCAGGTTCTGCTTCAGCGTGCAAGCGGTTTTGCCTGTCAAAGCGCAGGTGGCGGGGGCGATCGCACACCGCGCAAATCTTTTCAAAGGGAAATATCCAACCGCAATGCTCGAAAAGCAGCTTTTGGCAGCGAAGTATTTCTTGTGCCTTTTGGGAAATATTGACGCCTAATGAAGATATATACCATTGAGTCAAATAGATTTCTTCAAACAAATTCGTGGGGGTTTCAGGGTATGTGAGGCCGAACAAATAAGCGGGAAAAACATTCCCCATCATTCGTTCCGAGCGCTCATATTCCTCAACCAATTCGTACATTAGCGAGTTCAGTGTGCTGTCTGCTTCCGACTCCATCGTCATGCTAAGGAGCTCATACTCCCACACCGCCGGACTTGTAAAGTCTCTCACAATCGATGGGGACATGGACATCCATTTCCAGTCTAGCTTTTTCCCCAATCTATTCCCATGTCCTTCGTTTGACCAGTTTGGTGAATGGTCGCCTTTTGCCAAGTTGAAGATTTGGAGAAAAGCGTCGCGGGGACTGCTGCAAATAATAACGGAGGGCTCTTCTAGGCCAATAGCAGCATAGGCAACTTTGACTGCCTCTGTGGCTTTTTGAGCATCTATTGGCCTAGTCAAGAGAGTAAGACGTTTCTGTGCGAGTTCGCCTAACACGCACATAGCGGTAATTCGATTGGCGCGAAGATCGAGTTTGGTCAGATTGGTGAGCTTACGCAAAACGCTGAAGTCGGTAATTTGATTGCTGCACAGATACAGTGTTGTCAAATTGGTGAGCGAGCCGAGGAATCTGATGTCGGTAATTTGATTGTCGTTGAGAGACAGTGTTGTCAGATTGGTGAGCGAGCCGAGGAATCTGATGTCGGTAATTTGATTTCTGCTGAGAGACAGTGTTGTCAGATTTGTGAGAGAGCCGAGAAAGCTGAAGTCGGTAATTTGATTGTTGTTGAGATGCAGCGTGGTCAGATTGGTGAGCGAGCCGAGGAATCTGATGTCGGTAATTTGATTCCTGTCCAGATCCAGTGTGGTCAGATTGGTGAGCGAGCCGAGGAAGCTGAAGTCGGTAATTTGATTGTAGCTGAGATTCAGTGTGGTCAGATTGGTGAGCGAGCCGAGGAAGCTGAAGTCGGTAATTCTATTGTTGCTGAGATTCAGTGTGGTCAGATTGGTGAGCGAGCCGAGGAAGCTGATGTCGGTAATTCTATTGTTGCTGAGATTCAGCGTGGTCAGATTGGTGAGCGAGCCGAGGAAGCTGATGTCGGTAATTTGATTGTAGCTGAGAGACAGTGTTGTCAGATTGGTGAACGATCCCAGCAAGCTGATGTCGGTAATTTGATTGTAGCCGAGATCGAGTTTGGTCAGATTGGTGAACGAGCCCAGCAAGCTGATGTCGGTAATTTGATTGCCGCACAGAGACAGTGTTGTCAGATTGGTGAGCGAGCCGAGGAAGCTGATGTCGGTAATTTGATTGCAGTCGAGATGCAGTGTGGTCAGATTGGTGAGCGAGCCGAGGAATCCGATGTCGGTAATTTGATTGCAGTCGAGATGCAGTGTGGTCAGATTGGTGAGCGAGCCGAGGAAGCTGAAGTCGGTAATTCTATTGTTGTTGAGATCCAGTTCTGTCATGCTTGAAAGTATCTGCTCCGCTTCTTGTGCGTCATCAGTGCCAGCCTTTCTTAACAACATCTTAACTGTGCACTTTGCGTCTTCTGAAAGGCTGTCAATATGCCTGTACCAGTCGGCAAAGCGGCTAAAAATCATAGACTCGTTTGGTCTTTGTTCAGACATAAAACACTTCGAGATGGGTAATGGGAATACTGTTGACTGTTGACTGTTGACTATTACCAATCGCCCTTGCGTACCTTCTATTACTGAATTAAGTCTTCTATTTCAAATCTTCCAGCTTAATCCGAGGATCGACAGCTTTCAGCAGCAAATCCGCCAACAAATTCCCAACAATCAACATCGTCGCACCCATCATCAAACTCGCCATTACTAAATACAAATCTTGATTGTTCACCGCATCCAGAGTCAGCTTTCCCAAACCCGGCCAATTAAAGAAATATTCGGCAATAAACGCACCGCTCAACAAACTAGCAAACTCAAAACCCAACAACGTAATCAACGGATTAACAGCATTCCGCAAAGCATGAATGTAAATTACTCGATCGTCCGGCAAACCTTTAGCCCGTGCGGTTCGGATGTAATCTTGACGCAGCACGTCTAACAATTGTCCGCGCATCAATCTTTGCAAACCAGCAAAACCAGTAAGGCTGAGGGCAACAGTTGGCAAAATTAAGTGCCAGCCGTAATCGAGGATTTGGCCCCACCAAGGTAAGTCTGCGTGGTCGATACTTGTCATTCCTCCGACGGGGAAAAGAGGCGAAGTATTTTGAGCAAAAAATAGCAGCAGCAAGGCTGTGATAAAGCTGGGAAATCCTTGTCCCGTGTAGCTGACTACTTGCAGAACTCGATCGACTGTGCGGTTTTGATTGACGGCCGCGACAATTCCCAAAGGAATCGCGATCGCCCAAGTTACAATCAAAGATGCGATCGCCATTAATAACGTCGCCGGTACTCGTTCCCACAGCAGCGAAGCTACGGATCGCTGATACACAAAACTCGTGCCAAAATTTCCCCGCGTCACAATTTGTTGCAGCCACAGCCAATACTGCACAATCGCTGGTTTATCTAAGCCGAACTGCTGTTCGAGTTGCTTGAGTGTCTCCGGCGAAATCTTCGGATTTTGGCTCAAAGTATCCAAGTAATTTCCCGGTGCTAGTTCAATAATTGCAAAACAAAGCATCGATGCCAAAAATAGCGTTAAAAGTGCCTGCAACAGTCGCTTGAAAACATAAGTAAATGTTTCCCCAGCAAACAGAGAACTCAATAAGTGCCAATTTCGATTAGATTTAATAGAAGTCATACGATTTTAGATTTTAGATTTTAGATTTTAGATTGGAAGAATTGTGAATGATATTAATGCCGATTGCATCGGAATGATGTAACCACAGAGCACGCAGAGATCGCAGAGAAAGAGAAGAGAGAGATGAATAATTCCGATGCAAAGCTCAAGAATATTATTTGTCAGCAGTCAACTGTCAACAGTTAACTGTCAACTGTCAACTGCCAACAGTTAACTAACTAATATTCAACTAGCGTGACGATCGGCACGTCGGGCAATTTCTGCCTGCCGCCCAAAGCCTGCAATTCAATGATAAAAGCAAAACCGACAAGCTCGCAGCCACCTTGCTCCAACAATTTAGCCGTCGCCGCCGCTGTTCCGCCAGTGGCGATTAAATCGTCTACAATCAGCACCCGGCTGCCGGAAATCATCGCATCTTGGTGCATCTCCAGTCGATCGACACCGTATTCCAATTCGTACTCAGCAAAATGAACCGCACCAGGCAGTTTCCCTGGTTTGCGGACAGGAATAAAGCCTATTCCCATTTTATAAGCCAACGGCGCGCCAAAGATAAAGCCCCGCGATTCCATGCCCACCACATAGTCAACAGACATTGCAGAGCATTTTTCGGCTAAGCTGTCAATGGTGTAGCTCAGCCCTTGCGGGTCGCGCAGCAAAGTTGTAATGTCTCGAAACATAATTCCCGGCTTTGGGAAATCAGGAATGTCGCGAATCAGAGATTTGAGATCCATAAGCTTGCAGATCGGGGTTGAGGGTAACGAGGCATCAAAAATGCTACAATAATAACGTCAAAATTTAAAAATTTAAAAATAAAAATTAAAACTAACAGCTTCTTTAATTTTTATTCTTTAATTGCTTAATCCTTTACGTACTATGTAAACAAATGTCATAATTCCCTAACAACAGGGTTGAATATCAACATTTGTCACCCTATGATCTAAAGTCAAAAATCTAATATCTAAAATCCAATGATTAAATTGGCAGCACGAGTGGGTGAGGTTTCTCCTTCTATAACCTTGGCGATCGCCGCTAAGGCTAAAGCCATGAAGGCCGAAGGGATTGATGTCTGTAGTTTGAGTACGGGAGAACCCGACTTTGATACGCCCGAACACATTAAAGCAGCGGCTAAACAAGCTTTAGACGCGGGGAAGACTAAGTATGGCCCTGTGACTGGGGAACCGCAGTTAAAAGCTGCGATCGCCCGCAAACTCCGCGATGACAACAATCTCAACTATCAACCGGAAAATATTATTGTCACCAACGGCGGCAAGCATTCCCTCTACAATCTGATGATGGCTCTGATCGAGCCTGGAGAGGAAGTAATTATTCCTGCTCCCTACTGGCTAAGCTACCCTGAAATGGTGAAACTCGCTAGTGGCAAGCCAGTAATTGTACGGACTGATGCTTCTACAGGATATAAAATTACACCGGAACAACTGAGTCGAGCGATTACTCCCAAAACCAAGTTATTTGTACTGAATTCGCCTTCTAACCCGACGGGAATGGTGTATACTCCGGCGGAAATCAAAGCCTTGGCCGAGGTGATAGTAGATCGAGATATTTTAGTCGTTGCTGACGAAATTTACGAAAAAATTATATATGACGACGCCCAACACGTCAGCATCGGTTCCCTGGGCAAAGAAATCTTCGATCGCACCCTGATTAGCAGCGGTTTTGCTAAAGCTTACTCGATGACAGGCTGGCGAATCGGTTATTTGGCCGGGCAGATCGAATTAATCAAAGCCACCAGCACCATTCAAGGTCACAGTACCTCAAATGTGTGTACTTTTGCACAGTACGGCGCGATCGCAGCTTTGGAAAGCAGTCAAGAGTCTGTCGAAACAATGCGTCTAGCTTTTGCCGAAAGGCGTCAGGTAATATTTGAATTACTCGATGCTGTCCCTGGAATTAGCTGTATTAAACCAGACGGTGCTTTCTATATGTTTGTCAACATCAGCAAGACGGGAATGAATTCTTTGGAATTTTGCGACGCTTTCTTAGAACAGCAGCAAGTAGCAGTTATTCCGGGGATTGCGTTTGGTGCAGACGACCATATTCGCTTGTCTTACGCCACTGATTTAGGCACAATTAAAAAAGCCGTAGAAAGGCTCGATAAATTTGTCCGTAGCATCTAAAAATTAGTCTGTTGACTGTTGACTGTTAACTGTTAACTGTTGACTGTTAACGGTTAACGGTTGACTGTTAACTGTTCACTGTTCACAACTGACAACTGACAACTGACAACTGACAACCAACAACTGACTAATAACTAAAGCTGTTTTGTCATAATCTCTTTGAGCAAATCCAGCCCCTTCTTAACTCGCCGAGAAACAGTCACCGCACTGATACCCAAGCGTTCAGCCGTTTCCTTCTGCGTCAAATCGTAGAGAAACACAAACTCCAATATCTCGCGAGTCCGTTGTTCCAACATAGCCAAAGCTTGCTGTACGCGAATTTGATCCTCTTGCGCCAACTGAAAACTCCGATACTTGCTATCGGGAACCAATTCTCCCAGACAAGTCGCCCCCTCATCTTCATCTTGCATCGGCGCGTCCAAACTCAGAGGCGATCGGTTCAGATGAGCCAGCTTAATTTCTTGCCATTCTTCTACCGAAACCTCAAGGACTGCTGCTACTTCAGCATCCGTAGGTTTGCGGTTGAACTGCACCTGCAACTCCTTGATCGCTGCTACTGATTTGCGTTCCAGGGATTGCCAGTGGCGGGGAAATCGCACAGAAGGGCTTTTGTCCCGCAAGTAGTGTTGAATTTCGCCCCGAATGTAGGGAATGGCAAAGGAACTAAAAGCGTGCCCCTTCGCGATATCAAACCGCTCGATCGCCCTGATCAACCCAATACATCCGACTTGCAGTAAATCGTCGTAGCTTTCACCGCACTGGTTGATCCAGTGGTAAACTTCTTTTCTGACCAGTCCAATATTCAGTTTAACTAACTGATTGCGGATTTCATTCGATCCAGAAAGTTGGTACTCGCGCAACAATTGCAAATTTTCGCTTTTTAGCTCGTTCGGCAGTGTGGTAGACATGGTGGCATAAGGGTGGGTAGAGCAGAGGACTGAAGTTGCTTTAGATGTAGTTTCCAATCTAGTCTAAAAAAATTCACTTTTAGGTAGTGTAATCCTAGCACTTAATAGGTGTGATAGCGGACACACCAGTTGAGTTTTCGGTACGTGAACGGATTTAGCGGGATTCTCCGCATTTTTTCGGCATAAGGCAGACTTTTACCAGGTAGAACGCCTTCGACCGCATCCCCAATTTAACCAGGTTTTTTGAAAAAAATATTATAAGCTGAAAGCGGTTTGAATACAATACTTTAATTAATAAAAAATCCTAACTTCATAACTTGCGAATGACCACTATTCAATCATAAATTTAGTCATTAGTCAACAGTCCTAAGTTATGTTGCTCAAGACTGTTGGCTAATGAAGGGCGAGCAGGAGCTTTATGGCTAGAAACTGCTCAAGTTCGATCGATCCAGAAAGCCAATTTTATGACACAGAAGGCTCAATGCGAGCGTAAAACAAACCCCGAATTTTCACGTCCAGAGCCGGTCTAGCTCCCAAATCAGTATCAGAAGGCTGCGTGCTCTCAAAAATCCCGCCAACTTCGCCAGTGGCGCTGTTGACTTTAGCAACTTGGAGAGAAATTTTGCCGGCCTTAGTGCGAGTGTCAGCCACCTTAACATTAGCCCGCACGCGTTTGGAATTATCA
The DNA here is from genome assembly GCF_036702355.1 of Microcoleus sp. D3_18_C4. NCBI lineage: Bacteria > Bacillati > Cyanobacteriota > Cyanophyceae > Oscillatoriales > Microcoleaceae > Microcoleus > Microcoleus sp. D3_18_C4. The sequence goes on along the minus strand of NZ_JAUBTF010000039.1, from coordinate 30,892 downwards.
GAAGCCGGAAGCGCTACAGCATTGTCATAGCCAGTCGATACCCCGCGAGCTTTAGGGTCTAAAAAGCCTGCGCTGCGGTAAGAAGGAACGTTAAACTCCCCTCGCAAATCGGTGGAAGTATTGATAGCAACTACTCCCGGTTCGGAACTGGCCACTAGCTGTTTAATGGTAAACAAGAAAGGTACTTGCTCTCCGCCCGGTAACTGAATCGTAATAGCTTGAAAATCCAAGCCGTCTTCTTCTGTGAAAGTCAGAGTGCCGTCAGTACCGACCTTGAGCGTACCTTGAACTTGGTCAATGCTCGACGTGAACCGTGTCAGCAATTTACCAGGCACAAATTCCGCTTCTTGGCGTTTGTTTGCTGGTTCTTCCTTCACAAAATAAGTTGTGGGCTGCAAACACAAACCAGTCAGTTTATAGGTGGCGCCCGCTTCGATGGGGATCGATCCCCGAGAAGTTTCTGCCAAGCTAGGGCAGTTATTAGCCAAGCCAGTACCTCTAATCTGGTCGTAGGTGAGCAACTCGGTAGTTGCCACCGTCGTGTCAGAAGCAGAAGAACAAGCAACCAGCGCACTCATGCAAAAAGCTAAAAGTGCAACAATTAAAGCACGATATTTCATTGCAAACCTCAATATCCAACATCGGATTATATTAAGAAAAAGCCCTAGTTCGAGCAAAATATAATTGCCCGCCGGCAGGCTAGGCCAGCGCTTAGGGTAGCATTTAGATCCTGATCCCTCGCTTCACCGAGACCGGCATTGACTCAAAAAATCAAGCTAGTGCGCCGTGAAAATAAGCATGAACTTATGATTTCTCAATCATGTTCGGATCGCAGCCCAATACACATGGTACGACGGGTTGTGCTCTTTTCCTGACTTGGACTGCAAATTAATATTGCTTAAGTCAACCTACTTAAGTTACTTTGCTTATGACCCCGAATGGCGATCGCGACTAGCTCGATTAGTCGATTGACCAAAAGGCTGGGGACAAAGGCCTTGTAGATTTCAAAGGAAGCAGCAGTATGGACAACGGCAAAGATTTAGAGTCAGAAAAGTTGCAGTCTCAAATGCAATCGCTGACAGAGGCGATTCGGACTTTAGGCGAAAGTTGTCAGGGAGACAGTCTGCTGCTTTTGGCCCTGCTGCGGAGGCTGGAAGCTTCGCACCGGGAAATTCGGGACGGTTTGTTTCAAGCGTCTTTTCCCGACAACCGCCAAGCACTTTACAAACTGCTCAGGAATATTGAAGCCAATGGCGGCTGGCCTTACATCCACCGCATGAAACTTCGATCGCTCTTGGGGTACAGCCAACAATTATCTCCCCTAGAAGATTCTCCAGCCGAGTCGCCAGAAGACTCGGCCGAAACTCCCCAAGACGTTAAATAGTTTTGAGTGATGAGTTTAGTGAGTTTTACATTAACTCATAACTCATCACTGAGCGGCGCGATCGCACCTAGAACCCGTAAGGTGGAGGAACAGGTGTAGGAGCAGGTATCAGGTTCTGCCCCGCCGGCGGGAATATCGGCGTCTGCTGGCCCGGCATTGGCAATAGTCCGGGCGCCGGGGGGATCGAACTAATTGATAGCAGAGGCGAATCAGGCACGCTAACAGTCGGCGGAATCGGAATCCTCGCAGCAGTCGGCGTGGGAGTCGGAGTTGGTGCTGCTGTGGGAGTCGGAGTTGGTGCTGCTGTGGGAGTCGGAGTCGGTGCTGCTGTGGGAGTCGGCGTCGGTGCTGCTGTGGGAGTCGGAGTCGGCGTCGGAGTCGGAGTCGGCGTCGGAGTCGGAGTCGGTGCTTCCGTGAGAGTCGGCGTCGCTTCTTCCGTGGAAGTTGGAGCCGGAGCTGGACTTGGAGACGGAGCTGGAGTTGGAGGTACAGTTGAATCTGTAGTTGAAGGTGAAACTAAATCTGTAGTTGGAGTTGGAGGATCTGCAATTGTGGTGGTAACTGTAGTGGTAGTTGTAGTTGTAATGGTGCCTGGCCTGGGAGTAATCGGCCCAGTCACAGCGATAAAATCGTTGACATCGACCAGCGCCGCCGGAGTGTCTGTCAAAATTGCTAAAAGCTTGCCGTCGAGCGTAATTACTGTATCCCTGAGATTTGAACCGTTGCCTTGGCTAACTACCAGTTGACCGAAAGATAAATTGCTCGGCAGTCCAAAGAAATCCTCTGCGTCATTGTAATCAGTAATTAAAACCAAACTGCCAGGCCCGGCTCCCAATCCAAAGACATCGCTGCCGCTGCCGCCAGTCAGAGTATCCGAACCCTCGCCTCCGATTAAAGAATCATTACCCTCTGCTCCAAATAAATTGTCATTGCCGAAACCGCCCAAAATTGTATCGTCGCCGATACCTCCAGCCAAGGAGTCATCACCAAAACCACCGTCGATACCATCATTACCTTTGCCACCAAACAGAAAGTCATTACCTTCATCTCCCAGTACCGAGTCGTCGGCTTCATCGCCGCGAAGGGTATCGGAACCGGTGCCGCCAAAAACTGTATCGTCAGCCTTGCCACCGAATATCTGGTCATTACCAGCATCTCCGAAGAGCGAATCGTTGTCGGCATTGCCGTACAAAGTGTCGTCGCCGTCGCCGCCGGTCAAATAATCGTTGCCCTCAGCGCCCAACATTTGATCTCTACCACTGCCGCCGTTGAGAGAATCGTTCCCCGCATTCCCGTAGAGAAAGTCGTCATCAGCATTCCCGAACACGGAATCGTCGCCGTCATTCCCTGTGAGGGTGTCGTTGCCAGTACCGCCGGCAATTACATCAAAGCCTCCGTTGCCAAAAACTAAGTCGTCCCCTGCATCTCCCAACACGCTGTCTATCCCGTCGTTGCCTTCGAGGATGTCGTTGCCTAAACCGCCACGAATCGAGTCGTCGCCGTTTCCGCCGGAAGCAAAATCGCGGCCTTGGTTGCCAATAAGTTCGTCATTTCCTTCACCGCCAATCAGCGAATCTGCTCCGTCACCTCCAAGAAGCTGGTCGTTGCCGCCGTCGCCCTCTAGGGTGTCATCTCCTCCCGCACCCAGGAGCGAATCATCGCCATCTAAGGCGCGAATTCGATCGCTCAGCGGAGTTCCTAGAATAAAGTCGTTGCTGTCTGTGCCGATCAGGTTTGCCATAGGGGATACACCGGTCCTCAATAAAATAAATTGTTTGAAATTATGTTAATCGCCTTCGTGACAAGGGATTGCTGCTTGCCTAGGTTAGCATAATTGAGATTTTGGCAATCTGGGGAAGGGGCGCTGGAAGTTTTGCTCGTGTCCGCAGTTGCGATCGGGGCTGGTATAATGCCCGATCGGCAATCTAATTTAGTTACTTTGGATTTTTTCAAATAGAAATTAGTCGATCGCACTCAAGGAAGTCAAACTAGACAAACAAAATGTTGACTAATGAAAAATGAATAACCTTTTTCATTAGTCAACAGTCATTAGTCAACAGTCATTAGTCATTAGTCATTAGTCATTAGTCATTAGTCATTAGTCAACAGTCAACTTTTATTCAGTAACAGGTAACACTATCTCAAATTCACTCCCTCCCGCCAAAATAGAATTGACATTAATTGTTCCGCCGTGGGTTTCGACTACAATCTGGCGGGCGATCGCCAATCCTAACCCAGTACCTTTTCCTACTGCCTTCGTGGTAAATAAATGGTCAAAAATCCGCTGTTTTACTGCTTCAGTCATACCCGCACCGTTATCGGCAATCTGAATTTTGATATGTCGATCACCCGACAGACTGGTACGAACAGTGATACAGTGTGGATTTGCTTTAATTGCCTCCAAACTGCGTCCTTGGTTTGATTCTTCTAGGGCATCGATCGCGTTAGCAAGCAGGTTCATAAAGACTTGGTTCAGTTGACCAGGAAAGCATTCGATAGGGGGGAGATTGCCGTAGTCTGTGACGACTTCGATCGCAGGATGGTGTTCGTTGGCTTTGAGCCGGTGTTTCAAAATTAAGATGGTGCTGTCAATGCCCTCATGGATATTAAACGGAACTTTGTAGTCTTTATCGGCTCTGGAGAAGGTGCGGAGGCTGGTGCTAATGCCGCGAATGCGATCGCACCCCACTTTCATCGACAACAGCATCTTTGGCAAATCTTCTAAGGCATACTCTAAATCAATCTCCTCAGCATCTTCTTCAATTTCTTTGCCAGGATTGGGCAGTTTTTCTTGATATAATTTTAAGTGATTAATCAAATCTTTAATCGTGGTTGTTGCTTCCTCAATATTGCCGCTAATAAAGCCGACAGGATTATTAATTTCGTGGGCTATTCCTGTGACTAGATTGCCCAACGTGGACATTTTTTCGCTTTGCACGATCTGTAACTGTGCTTGCTGCAAATCAAGGAGCGATCGCTCTAATTCTTTTGCATAAGCTTGAGATTGTTGGTACAATCGAGCATTTTCTATAGAGATAGCCGCTTGGGCGCACAAAAGTTGAATAACTTCTGTGCGATCTTCTGTAAATGCACCAATTGTCAAGTTATTTTCTAGATATAGCAACCCGATTAATTTACCCTGATTTAAAATGGGCGCGCACAGCACACTTTTGGGCTTTTTCTGTATCAAATACGGATCGGCAATAAAATCCTTTTGTACTGCTGCATAATCCAAAACGACAGTTTTCCAAGTCCGCTTAACATAGTTGACCACAGCAGAGGGAAAGTCGTCGCTGGCTGACAGCGGTACAGATATTGAGATGACATCTTGATTGAAGGAGGCTACAGCTTCGATGGCGAGATTCCCATCCTTCATCAATAGCAGAACAGCTTTTTTTGCCCCGGCATTTTCCATCACGACAGACATCAATCCAGCCAGCAATTTTTCTAATTTAATTGCACTCGATAGAGTTTGGGAAGCTTTGAGAATAGCCGCGAAATCGAGGGTTTCGTAAATATTGTTGCTGCTAGATAGAATTGTTTGGAATCTTTGAGGTAAAATTGACGATTTATTGATTGGGTGGAGGCGGGTTTCGCAGATTAAACAACGATTTTCTCTTGCCTGCAATATGGGAGCAAGAAGTTGGGGATACCGTTTTTCTAAGTCATCGATTTTGGCTTTCGCACCCCAGCGAGCATAACAGTAGTAGGCTTCTTGCATATAAGCTTGCGCCACTTTTTCTTTGCCCCAGTCGAGGTAGAATTTAGCTGCTAGTTCGTTAGCGAGAGCTTCTTCTTGGATGTATTCGTTTTCTTGCGCTCCAGAAATGGCGCGATCGTACATTTCCATAGCTTCTGCCCTCTGTCTGGCAACTCGGTATTTCTCTGCTTCTACCAACTGCCACTTATGCAAATAATTCATGGGGGCGTGTTCTGCCCAATGCTGCAACTTCCTTTGATTTTCCTGAACTCGTTGCGACTGCGTTTCTAACTTTGTCTCGGACTCAGGAGTGGCAAGGGCTATGAGTGAGTCATAGAAATATAAACCAGCTTCGGAAGGAGTTCCTGCACTTCCCGCTATATACTGTCTTGCTCGATCGACATCTACGGAGGCCCGAGCAATGTCTCCCAGCAGGAATCTCAACGTCGCCCTGTAGAGATAGAAGATGCAGAGTCGGTACAAATCGCTAGAGGCAAGCGACTGAGAAACCAGCTTCTCCTCATAGCGTTCCTGTTCACAGGAAATCTCCAAGTTGTTTGGATTACCCAATAAAAACAGCGTTGTTTCCCAATAAATCCAACAATAACTTGCCGCCGTTAGTTGGTTGAGGTCGAGTAATTGCTGACGGTATGCCCGAATTTGGGGCTCAAGTTCTGCCAAAGGTTGACCGCACCAGTAGGAATTTAGACAAAATCCATGCCCATTATGCCCGACAAACTCTAGATTGCCTGTTTCTAATCCGGCTTGATAGCCTGCCTGAAGAATGGGGAGGGTCTCCCGCAAATGCGATTTGCGATGGTACACCAAGACTCCGATCGCAGCAAAAGTTGCAGAGCGAATATTTTTGGCATCCGCGCCACTGCCAAGACGATAAGCTAATCGGCAAAATTGATCGGCTACCGTCACATCTTGTAGAAAGTTGTTGAGAATCATCCCATAACAACTATAGCTATAAGCTGAACTACGACTGTTGCCATATTGGATAGATAAATTTACCTGTAAGGCAGTCACCAGCGCAAACAAAGACGAACCACCCAGATAACAAGCTGACGCCATAGTTGCCGCCACTTGCATCGCGGCCAGCTTTTGGGGGTTGACCATCGCTGGCAGATCGAATAACTCTTCAATCGGTCGATCGCCGATCGAGCTATTAATTTCCTGCACTGCTTGCTGAATATCTTCTGATGTAGGGCTATCGGGCAATTCTACTCCTAATTCTTTGAGACTCAACAAACCGATAGCAATTCCTTCTAAAAACTTGTTCTGAGACGATAATGCCTGAATTTTGACGATGTAAACGCTCACTCGCTCTAGGGGAGTTCGGGTATGATGAATCACAGTGTCAATCCACTGATTCATCTGGTCAAATTCGCCACAGAGTGAAGCCACTTCTGCAGCTATGTCGTGCAAGTTCAAGGTCATCTCGTACTGTCGTTGCCAAGCGCTCTCTCCAAGCAAATTTAGCCCGATCGCAGCATACTCGCGAGCAGCTTGATAAGCAGTAGCAGCTCTGGCTTTGCGGCAAGCCGTGAGGTTTAGTTGTGCCAAATCATCACGTTGTGTTTGGTCTTCAATCAGCGCAATACCATAATTCAACTGATTGACAACTGAAAAAATTTGCTCTTCTATAGCTGCAGGTGAAATTTGCTGGATCAGCAATTGTCCAATCTGATAGTGAACTCGCGCTCGCTCTTGTTCGGGAATTAAAGAATAGGCGGCTTGCTGAACGCGATCGTGCAAAAACTTGTAATTTACCACCTCCGAATTTTCGGTCTCCTCCCGTCTTTCTCGCCCCATATAAAACTTGTATATTTCACTTTCAGGCAGGATTAACCCCTCTTGCAAAGCCTTCCACAAATCCGCCGCCGTTTCGGTTTCCAGTTGCTTGGAAACAACTGCCAAAGTCCCCAAATCAAAGTGATTCCCAACACAAGCAGCCAACTTCAACACATTCTGAGTCGCGGGCGGCAATTTTTGCAACTGCAACGCCATAAACTCGACCACATCATCCGTCAGCGCTGCCTCCCGAACTCGAACAATATCGCACTGCCAGTAACCAGCAAGCCGATCAAACTCAATCAGCCCATCCTGATGCAGTGCTTTGAGAAACTGCGTTGCAAAAAAGGGATTTCCCTGGGTTTTTTGTGCCACCAATTCCGCCAACGGTATTGCCCAAGATGGATCGCAATTGAGCGTATCAGCAACCAAATGATTTAGACTTGTTGAACTCAACGGTTCCAGGGTAATAGTATTCACCGTTGCCCCACCTTTGACCACTGCATCCAGTGTCTGCATCAACGGATGTGCTGCCAATACTTCATTATCTCGGTAGGCACCAATTACTAATAAATAGCCGGTTTCCGACTCGGTAACAAGCAGTTGCATTAACCGCAGCGAGGCGGAATCTGCCCACTGCAAATCATCCAAAAACATCACCAGGGGATGTTCTGGCTTTGTGAACACCTTAATAAAGTTTTGAAACAGCAAATTAAACCGATTTTGTGCCGCAGTTCCTAATAATTCCAGTGCGGGTGGTTGTTTCCCAATAATTCTTTCTAGTTCGGGAATTACTTCAATAATGACTTGGCCGTTATCGCCCAGTGCTTGGAATATTTGACTTTGCCAAGTTTTCAACATTTCGTCACTTTCGCTCAGCAATTGTCCGATTAAATCTCGAAATGCTTGGACAAAAGCTGAGAAAGGAATATTGCGGTTAAATTGGTCGAATTTGCCTTTGATGAAATAGCCGCGCTGGCGGACAATTGGTTTGTGAACTTCATGCACAATTGCAGTTTTCCCAATCCCCGAAAAACCTGCTACTAGCATCATTTCAGTTGTGCCACTACTGACGCGATCAAAGGCTTGGAGTAGGGTTTCTACTTCAGTTTCGCGACCATAGAGTTTTTCTGGTATAATGAATCGATCGCCAACATCCCTCTGCGCGATCGCAAAACTCTTTATCCTACCGTTTTCTTCAAGTTGCTCCAAACAACATTCTAAATCGAATTTCAGCCCTAACGCACTCTGATAGCGGTCTTCGGCATTTTTCCCCATTAATTTGCTGACAATCTCCGAGAGTACAGGCGGGATTTCAGGATTGATTTCATGCAGTGATGGTGGTTGCTTCGCAATATGACAGTGTACTAATTCCATCACATCGTTGGATTGAAACGGCAATCGTCCCGCCAGCAATTCGTAAAAAGTCACGCCCAAAGAGTAAAAGTCAGTGCGGTAGTCTATGCGGCGATTCATCCTTCCCGTTTGTTCGGGAGAAAAATAGCCGAGTGTCCCTTCCAGCAGGTTAGGATTCATCAGGGTTTGAGTTTCCCTTGGTAGCAAAGATGCAATATTAAAGTCAATGAGTTTGACTTGTTTTGTTTGGGGATGAATTAAAATATTGGCGGGTTTAATGTCTTTGTGAATTATCCGGTGGCGGTAGAGTATATCTAATATATTGCTCAGGTCGATCGCCACTTGCAAAAACTCGATCAGAGTCGGCCGAGTTTCCCTTTTTTCCGTCCATTCCTTCAGAGAAATTCCCCCAAAGTCTTCCATTACCAACGCATAGCTGTTGTGGTAGGTTTCCAAGCTGTAGGTTTCGATGATTCCGGGCAAGTTGAGGTTTTTGGCGATGGTGTACTGATTACGAAATTGCACCAGTTCGCTGAAGCTGGGATACTGACTCCGCAAGACTTTGATGGCGACCTGTTTTTGGTCGCCAGTGCGGAAAGCTCGATAAACTAGGGTGCGATTTCCTGAGTAAATGCGATCGAGAATTTGATAACCTGTCAATGTAAAATTTATACTTGCCATACTTTTATTCTTCCCGTCCTCCGCCGGCTATTTCCACATTAGCAGAAGCCAATACACTTTCCCTGTCCAGTGATTGTTAAATTAATATGACATAGAGCGCTCAAAAATTGTGATGGGGATCACTGAAATAATACACTTTTTAAACTTACCAAATCCTATTTTTATTAAAAATTAAATAGCCTCATCCATAGGGGAATAGTGAATAATAAACTAACGCAGCCGAGGCCGATCGCAGTTACGGCTAATTCGCGATCCAGATTGAAAGCTTCTGCCAACAACGTAGTACCAAAAGCAGGAGGCATCGCCATTTGCAGCACTAGCACAAGTCGCGGCGCGCCCGCGATCCCCAAAAATGTTAATCCCATGCCAATTACCAAGGGAATTAACAACATTTTAATCGCCAGACAAGCCAAAACTTGTTTGAGGTTGTGCAAGGAATTCAACTTGCTCAACTGCATCCCGATCGTAATTAAAGATAAAGTAATTACCGTCCAAGCACCTGTTGTTAACAATTCTGCGATTGGTGCCGACAGTGGCAAGCTGCGCGAGACAAATCCTAAACCAAAAGCCCACAGTGCCGGATTCATAAAAATTGCCTGCAGGGGTGTTAACCAACTATGAGGGCGATCGCTTTTACCGCAGTGAGAAGCAATAGCAACTCCCAGTATATTGATTGCCATGGTAGTGCCTAGCAAGTCGTAAAACAACGCCCAGGCAAAGTGTTCCGAACCCAATAAGGACAAGGTGACGGGAATGCCTAAAAAACCCGTATTACCCACCATCGTTGCCAATAAGAAGCTGCCTTGAGTGGGCAAACTCCAAGCGCTGGTGTGTTCCCGGCTATTTTGGGCGATCGGATTAAGAGTCTTGAAACGTTCCTCGCCCACACCGAAATTGATCAAAATCCAAGCGAGTCCTCCACCTGCTAGAATTGCCGCCCAAGCTATCAGCGGCGCCATCCAAATAGCGCCCGACAAATTGGCGCGGCGGATGAAAGCAACAATGCTCAATGGCGTGCCAAAGAAGAAAAGAAACTTGGCTAAATATGTAGAATAGCTTCTTGGTAGCTGGCGGCCGAGGAAAAATCCCAACGCCACCCATCCGATCAGATTTATATAAAGTTTGAGCAGTGGATTTTCTAAATAAAGCATGATTTACTAAATATTTACTAAACGACTTACGCACATATACTACGTTTGCCAAAAAAGCCCACCTTTACCCTACCGCCGCAGTTTCCCCTGGCACTGCAGCGCTAAATATTAATGCTTATTCAGCTTCGCAGATAATTTTCTCGACAGGCCTTGACATCCACAGAAGCGCGTGTCATGATGAAGTTGAGGAATAAGTCAACATAGGTGGAAACTATGGCACGGCAAGCAAAACAATCGTCTCAAGTCAAAAGTTCCAGCAGCCAAGCAGCCTCCAATACTCGCACCAAGTTTACCCTCTACAATTTTGCCGGAAACGCAAAGGCATTCTATCTAGTCGATCGCCTTAATTTAGAAAGAAAGCCCGGCGATATCCCACAAAAATCCGTCGCTCACAGCATCATCATCATCGACCGTTCCGGCTCAATGTATTATGACTTAGAACCGCTGAAAGAAACCCTAATCAAGCTTTTGACCTTAGACGAATACAACAATTACCAGCTAATTGTCAGCCTGATTTCCTATGCTAGCAATCGGGACGTAATTTGTCACTTCCAGCGAATTCCCATTCAAGAAGTGCTGAAGTTTGACTCTCAATACATCAAAGAAATTCAAAAAATCCACACGGCGGGCTGTACCTGCATATCGCAGTCGATGCAACTCGCTAAATCTCTGGTTAAAGCGGGAGAAATGACAGCGATCAATTTGCACACAGACGGCTATGCAAATGACCCCAGTGCCAATTCGGAAGCTGCAAAACTAGGGGAAATTTGCGAAGAACTCAAAGACATGGATGTGTTTGCCAACACGATATCCTATGCCTCTGCTGACTTCAAACTGCTTTCCAAAATCGCCAACACATTATCGGGAAATTGCATCCGCGCTGGCGAAGTCAAAATGGTTTATGATGCTCTTTACGACAGCACAAAACTGTTAGGCAGTTCCGTTGCACCTCCGCTGGAAGAACCGTTAATTAAGGAATACGATTATCAAGTTTTTGTTTCCAAAAGTGGCAAGAAAATCAACGGTTCATCGAGTACGCTGAAAATTTGCGGGCTGAAAGCAGACGATCGGGGACTGTTTTACAAATATCAGAAAATCGCCAAAGATGAGTATGACAAACTAGATGTTCCCGTTGCTCAAACTGATGAGTCGGTGTTTGCTTTTGCGAAAGCTAACCTCGCTGACGGCAATTTAAATACGGCTAAGTATGCGCTGGCGAGTACCTTCGATGCTACTTTGACGGAAAAACACGCGAAAGCTTTGACAAATGCCCAAATAGCCGAGTTTACGGAAGATTTGGAACAGGCTGTTTTTGCGCCTGATGTGTTGAAAAATCATGAAATTGGCGATCGGGTAAAAGTCAGCGATAAAATTTCCCTGCTGGAGTTGATCGAGATATTGGAGGAAAACAGCAACAGCATCATCATCAACTTGAAACACTTGCAAGAAAATTATCAGCGCAAAGGTTTGAAGCGAATTGAGGGAAAGCGAGACGAAAACGGCAACCTTGTCAAGCCTTGGCTGAAAACTGAATTCTTAGACGGTGGCGAATACGTGCAAATGGGTTCCTTTGCCATCAATCAAAATACCGCTACCATCAATATGCTGATTACCCGAAAAGCTAAGCTGGTAAAAGTTGAGGATGGAACTTTAATCGCAGAAGTGGCGGGAATTCTAGTTACAGACCTCAATACTTTCAACAATTATACCATTGTCAGCGACGGCGAAGTTAATATCAAATCGCAGCGAACCAAAATCAGCAGCAAACCCGTGTTTGATTTGCTCAAAAAATGCGGTGTCCTTGAAAAAGACGGTTCGCCCGTGCAAGAATTTGACTTCCGTTCAGAGTACGATATAAAGTTAGATAATTTGCCGCTAGTGCCTTTTGACGGGCGTTACCGCAGCCTTGACGGAGTGTTTGAGGAACTCGCCGAAATCAAAATTCTCTCTAGCATTCTCTCGGCTCATTTGAAGGAAGAATCCGAGGCTTACACAGCGGAACAATTGGAAGAATTGAAACAGCATTATCTGTCAAAAAACCTTTACCTCAACTTTCCCACGACGACGGAATACACAGATTTAAAAAGTGCGATCGCCAACGGTTCAGTAGATTCGCGAGTCAGCTACAAAATCGACATCGGCAGCAAAAACATCCTCAACTTCGGCAAATTGCACTCTGCCAACAAATTTCTCGATCGCCTTTATGAAGTTTACCACAAAAACACGGGCGAAAAGCTAGCAAAACCGACCTTTGACATCACCTTAGACGAGCCTGTTGTCTTCGCACACAAAACGCTGTCATCCCGAACAAAAATCACCAAAGTTGACGACTTGATGAAACTGATTTCCGATGAGTTTTTGGGGTTGGAAAATAATGGCACTGTCACCGCTATTTTATCAAAAGTTGGTGCAGATAGTTTGCTGCGCCTTTTGCAAGCGAAATGGCAGGGAGAAGATGTCAAGCGAGAGGAGTTTGTCGCTGCTTTAGCTAATGCGAATGAGCGATTGGAAGCTTATGCTGAAAAAGTGTACAGGGAAAAAGTTTCACCGCTGGTTTTCTATATCGGTTCTACTGGACTTATCCCGGATGAAATGGAGGCAAAAGCGGCGACTGCTGAGGAAATTAATTCTAAATACTGCAACTTGCAATTTTCTAAAGATGAGCAAGAGGGGATGTTTTTTGAAGTGGGAGACTGCATTATTAGCGTGTATGCTAAGAATGAGTATTTCACGGTAGGAAAGTAGGAATTATAGTCTTTCTCAGTAACATAAGGTGCTCATAGGGCATAGGGCATAGGGCATAGGGCATAGGGCATAGGACCCGCCCCCATACCTCACGACGCTTGAGAACCGCTATAGGGTGGGCATTATTTGCCCACCTTGCTCAAATATGGCGGATTGAAATAAACCGCAAAGGCGCAGCGGTGGCGGCTAGGAAATAGGTAGATGGGACAAGTGTTAGGTTGCCAAGACGAAAGGAGCGATCGCAAATCTTCTCTGATGGGAATCTTTCGAGTTTGTAAGGAATGAGAATTAAATAACTTACACAAGGAAAGTGGGGTGGGCCTAAAAGCCCGCCCTTTTTGGACGGGCGGGACGCCCATCCCACAATAACAATTAAAATTGTAAGTTATTTAATTTGCGATCCTAACTTTCCTTTGGTGTTGCTGTTGCGAAAGTTTATCCTCGGGTAGGATAGAGAACAACGCTTTATAAAAAATTTAGTAGCCAAATTCTCTGCAATTAGGTTACAATTATATTATGCCAATTCTCATACGGAGGGCAAACCAATGACACAAACATTATCAATGTCTGTTCTCTATAAAAAACTCTCGCAGCTCGGTTTCTCAAAACGTTTCGTTAAAGAAAAAGGTTTGCCCAGTTGGTGGAATGAAGAACTAGACAATAAACCCGTCGCCGTCCTAGAGGGTGCTGGTCATATTGCCCAACGTCTGCACCTAGACCTCAAGAGTCTTTTAGCCGAGAATCAGAAGCCTCAGTTTAAGCCCTTACTCCATACCAAGTTCAAGTACCATCAACAGAATAAAGCAGACGTACCTGATGTTGCCCATCAACTTGCCTCACGGGTTGCGGAAGTGGTCGCTGATACTATAAAGCTCGAATTTCAGCCCATCCCCTCCGACCCTCATCAAGTTCGTTCAGAGATAGTGGCCAAACATCCTCAAGTCACTTTGTACAGCTTGCTCGATTACTGCTGGCAACATGGTATTGCTGTTGTCTATTTTAAGGATTACCCTAACAATACCCGCAAAATTAGAGGTATGATCCAATGGCAAGCCGAGCATCCCGTGATTGTCTTGAGTAGTGGTAAGACACAACCCGTATGTCTAGCATTCGATCTTGCCCATGAACTGGGTCATCTCGCCCTTGGTCATATTCAAGAAGGTATTTTGATTGATGATGATATTAAGCCAGACTGTGATGATCGAGAAGAAAGAGATAGCAATCAGTTTGCAGTTAAACTGCTAGTCAACAGTTTTGACAACTCCCTCGGCAAGAAAAAATTTAAAAATGCAAAAGACCTAAAGAATAAAATTATTCAACTTATTCAAAGTGACTCAACTATTGATCCATCTGCATTAGCTTTAAATTATGGGTGGTATAATAAAGATTATTTTGCATTGTCTATGGGATGTGTAAATTTAATCAATCCTGCTAAAGAAGGGCAGAAGACTATTAACAAATTTTTAGAGAAGCATCTAAATTGGGAGGAATTAAGTGACGATAATGCTGATTACTTAGACCAGATTATAGGAGAATAGCTTTGTCTGCTTGTATCTATTGCATCGATAATGACATCATCAAAAAGCTTGCTACCTTCCAGCTATTCGATAAGACTCTTCAATTATTTGAGGCTAGTTCTGAGCAAGTTAATATCCTAGAGACGGCACAATATAAATTTGAACGCGATTGGAAAAAATTTGAAGGAGGGAAAAGTCGAAAGCCCGAAGATCCTGTGATTGATTATAAACAAGTTCTTTCCCTTACTAGGACTTTACCAAAAATATCTGAATCTGATATTGACCAAGAAATTTTTATTCAATTATCCAATATTGAAAATATCGATAAAGGTGAGGCAATTCTCACAAGTCATGCTATACAAATTATCCAAAAAGATAAATCTGCTCAGATTTTTACAGGAGATAAAAGATTCATCAAAGCCTTAGCAAAAGTTAACTTACCTATCATTCAAGAATCTCTCAATCATAGATTATGGTGCTTAGAGCAACTTGTTCTCAAAAATATTGAAGCCGATGGCTTTGAGACTATTCGAGATTTCATTGTTCCTGTTCTAGAATGTGATATAGCAATTAAGAGTGTTTTTGGTTCAGGGCTTAAATCAACACGTGACAACTCCCTAGCTACTTTAAAAAATTATATTGAGGAGTGTCGGCAGGAGGCAGGTAATTTACTAAATCCTTACAAGTAGATTTAAGTGTGACACGCTTGCCTTAGTCGTGGCTTAAAACGGAATTTCCTCATCTTCATCTTCCACCGTCTTAGCCGTCATCCGCCAACTGGTAATATACTTAATTTGCACATCAACTTTGTTAATCGCTTCCGCTAACCGCTTTTGAATGTTTTAGCGATTTCTGGCCTGATTAGGGCATCTTGAGGAGAGCATTTTGAACTCGCAATCTCCCTAGCAGCTTCTCGCAGTCGCTCCACATCGCGCATCGGCGGTATACCAAAGAGCCGCTTGTACTCTCGGTTGAAGTGCGACGAATCGTCATAACCCACACGGTAGGCAGCACTGGTAGCGTCAAGGTTTTGCCCCAGCATCAGACGGCGAGCTTCCTGGAGCCGCAGTTGCTTCTGGAACTGCAAAGGACTCATGGCAGTGACAGACTTGAAGTGATGGTGGAAGCTCGATACACTCATTCCAAGCTCTCGTGCGATGCTTTCAATCCGAAGCGGCTGGTTAAAGTCTTTACGGAGTCGATCAACCGCTCGAGCAATTTGGTGGGTAGAGCCGCCCAAAACTGCAATATGACGCAGCCGGCTACCTTGCTCTCCCATCAGCAGTCGGTAAATAATTTCCCGCTTAATCAGCGGTGCCAGAACATTAGCTTCAGCAGGGGAATCTAGAAGCCTGACGAGCCGCACCACAGCGTCCAAAAGATTTGCATCCAACGGACTTACGTCGATCGCTTTGACATTGGCACCCCTTTGCGGTGAGGGATCGCCCGCCTCAATCATGACTGAACCGACTACTGTGGGGTCAAGATCGAGGCGAAGGCTCAGGTACGGTAGCGCCTCAGACGCTTCCAGAATTTGGCTGGCGATCGGCAGTTCGATCGTCGCCAGCAAATAATGCAAAGGGTCGTACTGATAGCGATCGCAGCCCAGAAGGACTTCTTTGCTGCCCTGAGCAATGACACAAAAGGCAGGGATAGAGACACTGTGAACGCATTCCGAAGGTGAGGAGGAGCGGTTGAAGTGCAATCCTTTGAGCGGCTCAATCGTCCCATCATGACGGATCGCCTGGGCAATCCGCTCAGTCAGTTCCTCTCTGTGGGCTTGCGCTCTATCTGCAAAGCGCTTTGCCTGCTGGTTGTTCATTAACGACCTATCGGGCTTTTCACTCGGTTTGGCAGCGTTCATTTCTAAGTTTGCAGGATTGTACAACAATCTTAGACGATCGTTCTATTGCTCGGCCTTGAGGATTCTTAGAATGAGGCTAAAGCAATGAAAAATGGTTCCGGCTTCTTGTAAGCATCCTGGACTTTTATTCAAGAGAAAACTCAGTTTTGATTGGGCAAGAAACCTGCTGAGTGACAACCAAAATGCCATTACAGCTAACCTTGCTTCTTAAAAAATCCATCCCTATTGATAGAGAAGCGATAAGTGCTCAATTTCTACGATTGGGACAGCCACCGAAATGGCATCAAGTGGAGGAATTAAGAAATGGACATTAAACGAAGTGGCTCACAGCCTTCCGCCAAAGGATCGGCTGAGTATTTTACCGGCACTGTCCGCATTGACCCCCTGTTCCAGGCAAACGATCCAGCACGCACGTCTGGCGCCAGTGTCACGTTTGAGCCTGGTGCTCGGACACCCAGGCACACTCACCCGTTGGGACAGACCTTGATCGTGACGGCTGGCTGCGGTCTCGTACAGCGATGGGGTGGCTCGATCGAGCAAATTCGACCGGGGGACGTGATTTGGTTCTCGCCCGGTGAGAAGCATTGGCACGGTGCCACCCCAACCACGGCGATGACGCACATTGCTATTCAGGAGGCGCTTGACGGCAAGCCCGTGGACTGGATGGAAAAAGTCAGCGACGAACAATACCAGGCATCAAACGTAAATCAATAGGAGCATTCATTCATGTACAACACAAAAGCTTATTCCGCAGCCAGTGCAACATCACCGCTCGCTTCTGACACGATCGCGCGGCGCGATCCAACCGAACACGACGTGCAAATTGAGATCCTCTTCTGCGGCATCTGCCACTCCGATGTCCATTCTGTACGCAACGAGTGGAGCGACTTCATGTCCACGACCTATCCAATTGTTCCTGGACATGAGATTGTCGGGCGTGTCACTAAAGTTGGCTCGGCAGTTACCAAGTACAAACCCGGCGACCTCGCTGGGGTTGGCTGTCTGGTGGACTCCGATGGGACTTGCCCGAATTGCAAAGCCGGGCTTGAAAACTTCTGCCCGAACCAAACCCTCACCTTCAACTCCCCAGACAAGCACAAGACTGCTCCAGTCACCTATGGTGGCTATTCCGACAGCATCGTCGTCGATGAACGCTTTGCTCTGCGCGTCCCGTCCAACCTTGACCTTGCTGGAGTTGCGCCGCTTCTCTGTGCCGGGATTACAACCTATTCGCCACTGCGCCACTGGGGTGTTACCAAGGGCATGAAGGTGGGCGTAGTCGGTCTCGGCGGGCTGGGTCACATGGGTGTGAAGTTCGCCCGTGCGTTCGGAGCCCATGTCGTCGTTTTCACTACCTCGCCCAATAAAAGGGAAGACGCGCTCCGCCTCGGTGCTGACGAAGTGGTCGTCTCCCGCAACACCGACGAAATGCAGAAGCACGCTGGCAGCTTCGATTTCATCCTCGACACCGTATCCGCCAAGCACGATATCAACGCCTATCTCAACCTGCTCACCCGCGACGGCAACATCACCCTTGTCGGCGCACCTGAGAAACCTCTGGATGTCTCGGCATTTAGTCTCATCATGGGTCGCCGCAGTCTTTCCGGCTCAAACATCGGCGGCATTGCTGAAACCCAGGAGATGCTCGACTTCTGCGGCGAGCATAACATCACCGCCGATGTCGAAGTCATCCCCATCCAGAAGGTCAACGAAGCCTACGAGCGACTGCTCAAGTCCGATGTGAAATATCGCTTTGTAATTGATATGGCATCTCTGAAATCTGAATAACTGAGACCGCCCCTAGAAGGGGTAATCATGCAAAAGCACAAACTTGATAACAGCAACGACTACCCGCAAAGGAGGTGAGTGTGGATACCACCCGCTTGGAGGCATTTAGCGACGGCGTATTCGCGATCGCCATCACCCTGCTAGTGCTCGAAATCAAAGTGCCGCCACCCGATACGGCACTTGGGGCAGCACTCCTTCAACTCTGGCCGTCCTACCTTGCCTACATGGTGAGCTTTGTGGTGATCGGCGCAATCTGGATCAACCACCACGCCATGTTCAAACACATCGTCCGCGTGGACGGAATGCTGTTGCTGCTCAACGTCCTCCACCTGATGCTCATTGCATTCCTGCCTTTTCCAACCGCCGTGCTTGCCGAAGCGTTTCACCGCGGAACGGACGAACCAGTTGCCGCTGCGTTCTACGGTGGCATCTTGACCGTCTTCGGTATCTTCGTCAACCTCATGTGGCGGTACCCGGCTCACGAGTATCGGCTAATCGATACCCACCTCACAGCGAAAAAAGTACGGAAGATCAGACGTCTATTCCTTGTCGGACCGATCGTTTACGCGATCGCCACCGCGATCGCGCTGGTCGTGCCCTGGCTGGCGCTGCTGATCTACCTCCTCCTCAACGTCTTCTATCTCTGGCCTCGCTGGGGTCATGAGAGCGCCCCGTCTCGCATGACCCCACTGTGAGCAGCGATCGCAGCGAAAACGGCTGACAACGGCGGGATCGATCGACGGCAAACAATATCAGTTCCACATCAACGGAGAAAAACAATGCAAACGCGCAAACTTGGAAATAGCAATCTGGAAGTCTCAGCGATCGGGCTCGGCTGCATGGGAATGAGCTTTTCCTATGGTCCGGCCAAAGACAAACAGGAGATGACTGCTCTTCTGGGGGCTGCGGTCGATCGCGGAATAACATTCTTTGACACCGCCGAAGTCTACGGCCCGTACTTAAACGAAGAACTGGTGGGTGAAGCCCTTGCGCCTTTCCGCAACCGGGTGGTCATTGCCACCAAATTTGGCTTCGACATCAGTCCGAATTCCGATCCTCGCGGCATGAAAGGTTCACCCGGACTCAATAGCCGACCGGAGCATATCAAGGAAGCCGTGGAGGGATCGCTCAAACGGCTAAAGGTGGAGGCGATCGACCTCCTCTATCAGCACCGGGTTGACCCGAACGTGCCAATTGAAGACGTGGCGGGAGCAGTGAAGGAACTGATTGAGTCAGGTAAGGTGAAGCATTTCGGGCTCTCTGAAGCGGGAGTGCAAACGATTCGCCGCGCCCATGCCGTTGTGCCAGTCACGGCTCTTCAGAGCGAATACTCGCTGTGGTGGAGAAAGCCTGAAGCGGAAGTGATACCGACCCTTGAGGAACTTGGCATCGGACTTGTCCCGTACAGCCCGCTGGGCAAAGGCTTCCTCACGGGCAAAATCGACGAAAACGCCACCTTTGACAGCTCCGACTTCCGCAGCACCCTGCCTCGCTTCACGCCAGAGGCTCTCAACGTGAATCAAGCCCTGATCGATCTGCTCGGCAGCATCGCAGAACAGAAGCAGGCGACACCAGCTCAAATTGCGATCGCTTGGCTGTTAGCTCAAAAGCCTTGGATTGTTCCGATTCCAGGCACAACAAAGCTGCATCGCTTGGACGAAAACATCGGGGCAGTCTCAGTCGAACTCACGCCCGAGGATCTGCGCGACATCGATGACGCCGCCTCCAAGATAGCGGTGCAAGGCGATCGATATCCCGAAAAGCTAGAGCAAATGACGGGCCGCTGAGTCTAGTTTTAGTCTTTGGGTCTGGCATGACCGCCCCTTAAACCAGACCCAGCTCATTATGACTGGTTGCGATCGGATGGCAGAGATCAGCCCCGAACCATAACAGAGTTACTGACTGCTCACGGAGTACATGGAGGCGTTGAGGCAAGATGGGGAGCAGTCGGTGAATTATTTGGAAAAATATTCTGAATCTGTACAAGAGTTAATGAATTTAACTCGTAATAAACGTCGTTTTTATCAACAGGATATACAGGCTGCAACCCTTATTCGGTCTTGTTCGTATACTTCTTTGTCACCCTCCCAGCCCCCAGATAACACAGAAAAATGAGAGAAAATGTGATATTTTCGTAGTTAAAACGGGATTTCCTCATCTTCATCTTCCATAGTCTTAGCCGTCATCCGCCAACTGGTAATATACTCAATTTGCACATCAATTTTGTTAATCGCTTCCCCTAACCGCTTTTGGATGTATTGAGTCAGCGTCACCATAAACTCTAACTCAACTCCCACAGATAGGGCAAGTTTTGCCAATTTAGCAAAATCCACCTTCAAAATCGAGGAACTGGATAACTTAAAATGGGGAGTATTTTCCTGATTTTGCACCAACATTGCTTTTTTAATGCGCTCTTTCAGATGCTCAACTTCTGAATCCAGCAACTTCCATTCAGGCAAAATTTCTTTGTACCTTTCCCCCAATGCTGTTAAATCCTCACTCTCCGGTTCCGGCGCAATTTTTTTAGTAGATTTTCGCCGCTGCTGTAGGTGGGAATTCAACCGCCAACTAGCAATCTCCTCAACTTCCAAAGATGGATCAGCGATTAGTTTGCCTAACTGTTTTTGAATTTCTTTCGTCAGCGTTACCGGAAAATTTAACTCAATTCCCTCAGTTTGCGTTAGTCTCGCCAGTGTCATAAAATCAACTTTCATCGTTATCGAACTGGAAAGCTCAAAATAAGAACTATCTTTGAGCTGTTGCGCCATCATCCCCGCTTTAAATCGTTCTTTGACTTCAGCAATTTCTGAGTCTAGTGGCTTCCACCGAGATTCTATTGCCTGATATTTTTCGCCCAATGCTGTCAAGTTTTCCGTTGCGGGTTCGGGGTAACATTGGGCAAGGATTTCTACCAGGCGGCGATGCACTCCAGCTAAATAAACCGCGTCCATCTTGGCATATTCTAGCTGCTTCTGGGTCAGGGGACGCTTGGCCCAATCGCCGCTTTGTTCTGTTTTATCTACATAAGCAATGCCGCAAAGTGTTTCTATTAAAGTTTTGAGCTGTCGATTAGGTAAGGGCAGAATGTAAGTCGGAATCTTTGTTACCATTTTCAATGTGCAAGTGACATTTTGAGCGTCGTCATTGCCCAGAAATCGGATGTCATAGCTGGCGTTGTGCAAGACTTTTTCAATATCTGGATTGACCATGATTTGGTTGATGAAATCTTTGGTCAATTCAGGTTGATCCAAGACATCTAGCAGAAAAGTGGCATCTCCCGTCGAATCTGTGGAGTCAGCTAACACCTGAATCAGAGATAATCTGGGGTTGGATTTATAGTCAGCGATTTCTGTATCCACCCACAGGATTTTAGCTTGGGCAAATTTAGCGATGAGTGCTTTGATGTCGTTTTCTGCTGTTAAATAAGGCATTTTTACAGACTTTTGCTATTAACTTTTTGATTCTATTATGCTATAGCAATTATTGGCTCGATTGTCAACGATTCAAGCGTCGGGCATGGCATTGCCGTGTCCTGGAGACACGCAAACCTCAGAAACCCGGTTTCTTCCTATATTTCTCATTGCTGTTGGCAAAACTCGTAGAAACCGGGTTTTTAGCCTCCCGTTTAAAAAAAAGAATGCAGTCGATCGCACTATTAACAATTCCCGCGAACTTCCTCTAAAAACCAGTTGCCTACTTCTGTATTGTCCGTCTGGCGACTGCGGCGCAAACCTTCCTCTAATAAAGCAACTTTTAGCCCCGGCAAAACTTGAGATTCCGTCAGCCGTTCGCTTCCCCGGTTAGCAATTATTTTGAAAGCAATAACTTGCGCTTTTTGTACGTCTACTACCCAATACTCAGACACTCCTAATTCTTCATAAATCATTCTTTTTGTCCCCAAATCGTCAACGAGAGAACTGTCGGCAATTTCAATTGCTAAATCTGGGGAAAATGTGCTATCTAAATTCACTACCGAACTGCCGCGAGGTGCCGTTTGCACCCGGTCTCCGATGTAGTAAGAAGCATCGGGTTGAGCGCCTCTGACACCTGTTTTGGCGTAGCTACAGTTGACCAGCAGTCTCATTTTTATACCTTTAGCAATGCCAAATAAATTGATTAAGATGACGATAATTCCGTTGTCATCAGCATGATCAGCCCCGACTGCTGCCATTTCAATCCTCAACTGTCCGTTGTAGTAGTAGCATTTTGCTCGATCGTACTCCGGCTGTTTAATAATTTCTATATATTCATCCCAAGTCGCTGTAACCCAGGTATCGGTTAGTAGTTTGGTTTGGAGTTGACTCATCATTACCTCACCGGAAAAAATCTTTGACTTTTGAGGGAAAACTTCTGAGTAGGGGCGAGCGCATTTTTACCATTCAGCAGTAAGGTACGCAGCGCGCACCTTACAAACTATTAACCTATGACTATTCTGCCACTTCCTCAGATTCCGATTCTTCGGCCGATTCTTCACCAGCAGGCGGCACTAAAGCCACAGCTACGATCGAATCATCCTCATCTAACCGCTGCACCCGCACACCCGTTGCTGTGCGCGATTGAGTAGAAATTGCACTCACAGCCTGACGGATAATAATACCTCGGTTGGTAATGATCATCAATTCGTCATCTTCGTTGACAATTCGCAGGGCAGCTACCTGATCCTTACCCTTTTTCGACTTGAATTTAGTAGCCGTCAATCCCTTGCCGGCCCGTCTTTGTAGGCGGAATTGAGAAACAGGAACCCGCTTGCCATAGCCGTTGGTGGTAATTACCAACACTGAAGGAACTTCGCTGCTAACTGTCGAAATTTCTTCGACCTCTTCGCCTTCAATTTCCTCGGCTTGCAATTCTAATTCTTCATCTTCCAATTCCGCATCTTCAGTTTCCAATTCAGCAATTTCTGCCCCTTCAAATTCCGAGTCGCCGGTTTCTAATTGAGCAATATTAGCTCCCTCAAATTCAGAGTCTTCAGTTTCCAATTCAGCAATTTCGGCCACTATTGAACTGGGCAAAATGTCCATGCTGATCAACTCATCGCCCGATCGCAATTTCATCGATTTTACACCCCGCGTCGCGCGGCCGACTGGGCGCAACTGTTCGTGATTAGTGCGGAAATGAATTGCCATCCCTTGGCGCGTACCGATGATGATGCTGTCGCCAACTTTTGCTCTCCGCACCCAGCGCAGTTGGTCGCCTTCTTCTAGAGAAATAGCGATTAATCCATTAGTGCGGATGTTGCCAAAAGCGGAAAGTGCGGTTTTCTTGATGTAGCCACCGCGAGTCAACATTACCAAGTATTCTTCGCTGGTGAATTCTGTGACTGACACCATAGAAGTGATTTTTTCTTCTATAGGAATCGGCAGCAGTTGCACCACAGGAGTGCCGCGGGCCGTCCGCGAACAGACGGGGATTTGATAAGCTTTGACAGAGTAAACTACGCCCCTGTCGCTGAAGAACAAAACGCTATCGTGATCGCAGCAGGAAAGGAAATGTTCTACTCCGTCGTCTTCTTTCATTTTCGCGCCTGCTTTGCCGCGAGTAGCGCGACTTTGGGCCTCAAAAGTGCTGACAGGCATCCGCTTGATGTAGCCTTGCTCAGTGATCAGAATAATTGCTTGTTCGTTGGCAATTAAATCTCTTTCATCGATTTCTCCTTCGGCGTGTTCGATAACGCTGCGTCTAGGAGTGGCGATTTTGGTTTGGATTTCAACTGCTTCAAATTCGGCGATTTCTAAGATGCGTTCCCGACGCGCTAAGATATCTTCCAAATCGGCGATTTTTGCTCGCAGTTCTTCGTGTTCTTGCTGAATTTTTTGCGCTTCTAATGCTGTCAAACGCCGGAGCTGCATTTGCAGAATTGCGTCGGATTGCTGTTCTGAAAGACCGTAATTATCCATCAATTCTTGTTTCGCTGCGGCGGAGTCGGCAGCGGCGCGAATTAGGTGAATAATTGCATCTAAGTTGTCTAGGGCAATTAATAAGCCTTGCAGAAGGTGGTCGCGTTCTTCTGCTTTGCGGAGTTCATATTGAGTCCGGCGAGTAATTGTCTCAATGCGGAAATCTAGGAAGACATTGAGGAATTGGGAGAGCGTAAGTAGTTGGGGTTCCCCATTTACTAGCGCTAACATATTGGCTCCAAAGTTGGCTTGGAGGGGTGTTTGTTTGTAAAGGTTGTTGAGGACGACGCGGGGATAGGCGTCGCGCTTGAGCTCGATGACGATCCGCATTCCGTCTCTATCGCTTTCGTCGCGAATGTCGGAAATTCCATCTAATCTTTTGTCGTTGACAAGTTCGGCAATTTTCTCAATTAGCGCTGCCTTGTTTGTTTGGTAAGGCAATTCGGTGATAATAATTGCTTCTTTGTCGGGGCGGCCAGGATGTTCGATGGTTTCAATGCCGGCGACTCCTCGCATTGTAATCGAACCGCGCCCGGTGGTGTAAGCATCGCGAATGCCGCCTCTACCCAGAATTTGCCCTCCGGTGGGAAAGTCCGGGCCGGGGATGTACTGCATCAATTCCAGGTCAGTAATTGCTGGATTGTGAATTAGTGCTACTAAACCGTCAATTATTTCGCCTAAATTGTGCGGCGGAATGTTGGTGGCCATCCCTACAGCAATCCCCGATGAACCGTTGAGCAAAATTTGGGGGATGCGTGCCGGGAGTACGAGGGGTTCTTGCTGGGAACCGTCGAAGTTGTCGCCGAAATCAACTGTTTCCGAGTCGATGTCGCGCAGCATGGAGTCGCTAGTCAAAGCTGTGAGGCGACATTCGGTGTACCGCATGGCAGCGGGCGGGTCGTTGTCAACGGAGCCGAAGTTGCCGTGGCCGTTGATCAGGCGTTCCCGCATGGAAAAATCCTGAGCCATCCGCACCAGGGCGTCATAAACCGCTGTATCTCCGTGCGGGTGATACTTGCCCAGCACCTCCCCCACGACGCGGGCGCATTTGCGGAAAGGTCGATCGGGAGTCAAGCCCAATTCGTTCATGGCGTAGAGAATGCGTCGGTGAACGGGCTTGAGACCGTCCCTGGCATCTGGTAGCGCCCGACCGACAATTACGCTCATGGCGTATTCCAAGTACGATCGGGACATCTCATTACCCAGATCCGTCGGGATTATCCGCGACTCAGAGATACTCATAGGTTGAAAAACTCCGTTAAAAATTTAAATTTGACCGCTATAAATCTCAAAAATGCGATAAAATCGGTTTGGATTCAGTAGAGCTGCCAAATATTGCAAATTACTCCTGAAATTATATCACAATTTGCCTTTGAATTTATGGGAAAGTTGCCAGAAAAATTAATGGGCGAAACAAGGGAAATTCGTAAGTTGGCAGTTGGTGATTTAGTCATCAATTGGCAAAAGCTAGAAATGGTTTTTTAGGGGGAAGGCTTTCATGCTTTGGTGAGTTTTTTTGAGGGTTATCTAAAAAAAGAAAAGGGTTTCCCGATCGCAATTGTAATTTCACAAAACCGAAGGCCTTCTTAAAGCAAACTAAAAATCTAAAATCTAAAATCTAAAATCTAAAATCAGCCGATGCTACCCGTCATCTACTCCGAAGATTTCTTGCTGCACAAGACTGGAATGCTTCACCCAGAGCGACCAGAACGTTTAACGGCGATCGTCAACGCTCTGAAAGCTGCTCCTTGGGCGGCTCAAATTGAGTGGCAACTGCCCACCCCAGTGGCGCAGCGCGAACAACAACTGTTCTCGGCTATCAAAAAAGTTCACTCGCAAAGATACATCAAAGAAGTCGAACATTTGGCTCATCGGGGAGGTGGCTACCTCGACGGTGATACGCCGATTTCTGCTGAAAGTTACGATGTAGCGCTTCTAGCGGCGAGTGCTTGGCTCGATGGGGTCGAGCGAGTGGTGGCTGCGGGGGAACCGGCTTTTGTGCTGGCCAGGCCGCCGGGACACCACGCCGAAAACGCCCGCGCGATGGGTTTTTGCTTGTTTTCCAATGCTGCGATCGCCGCTCACTACGCCTTGGAACAGCCGGGAATCAACCGCGTCGCTGTCCTCGACTGGGACGTGCACCACGGCAACGGCACTCAATCTTTGGTGGAAAGCTGCCGCCAAATTGCCTACTGTTCCCTGCATCAATCTCCGTGCTATCCGGGAACTGGAGATGCCGAGGAGCGCGGTGCCTACGACAACGTGCTGAACATTCCCCTGTATCCCGGCAGCGGCATAGCTGAATACCTGAGCGCCTTTGAATCTCTTGTCGTGCCTTTTTTGTCAAAATTTGAACCGGATTTGTTGATTGTCAGCGCTGGTTATGACGCTACTGCGTCTGATCCGCTGGCGAGCATGACTCTGATGCCGTCAGATTTCGGTACTTTCACCGGATACTGCCTGCAACTCACCCGCCGCATAGCTTTTGGTTTGGAGGGGGGTTACGCGCTGAAAGAGTTGGCCGAGTCGGTTGTGGCGACTATTGACCGATGCCTCAATTAGCTGGAAAATTGGCATAGGGAAAAATAAGGTTGAGAAGCGGTGAGGACGGGATGGAGAGTTGTTGAGGGCGATGGGCGAAGCGATTATTTGGCGATCGTGCGATCGGGCTTCTTCCCTCGATCAACTGTCAACTGTCAACTGTCAACTGTCTCCTGACTTTAGTGACAAGCATCACCAATTTAAGAGATCCAAGTCACTTGTCATCAAAGTCTTGGTCACAGATTTTTAACCAAAAAATCACACCGTGTCAATGTGTTCGATCGCCTTTGAAGTCGCTCTCAGAGTGCATAATACAAATACAACAAGCCTGTTAAAATTTTATCTGTCTCAATCAACTAGGAGGTTTATCATGTCAGTATCCCAAATGACACTCGAAGAGTTATTTGGTCAGGTCATGTTCTCCAGCGTCGTGACTCGCCACGACCGGAGACAGCTCAGATCTGCACTCTTAGAAAGAACACTGAATGAAGATGAGTATGCCATCATCAACCGACTGCTGTATAACGTGCGCCGCGGTTGGGTAAAAATTGTCGATTAAAGACGTGGCAGGCACTCCCTTTAGGGGAGTTAATACCATTTTCGATTAAAGAATTGGTAATTACTCATAACTATCGGGGTTGAGATCACGGTCCTACAGTTACATTTTTTGGGAACTCGTTACAAGTAGAACTTGCCAAGTAGGGAAGTTTTTTGTGTTTAATAGTTGGCTCGAAAGTGTGATGTGTTTGACCAGTGTGTTAATTATCAAAATCTCGCTACACATCTGCCTATAGGTAGAGATAATTAAAAAATAACAGGTTTCGGGTGCATCTCTACTTGTTGAAAACTTGTGAGTTTTGAGTTGTTAACTGAAAAGTTATAATTAACTCAAGACTCATAATTTTTGGGATTTGAGAGGGGAGATTGGAGAGTGGGAAAACTGATGAATATCAGGGTTGAAAACGGCTATAAAGTTAATTTTTTTTAAACTGATATTAAGAATCAAAACTATAGGCAGTTTCCCGTTGAGGAGGAGTGTGCGATCGTTACCAGCACAGCCAGTCGCATTGGTCGATCGACCATTCCGGCAATTTGAGTCCGGAAGTGTCAAAATATTAACAACCAGTTCATCCCCAAAATATATGGCTCCCGCCGTTTTAATTGAAAATCTTCAGAAACGCTACGGCACTGTAGAAGCCGTTAAAGATGTTTCCTTCAAGGTAGAACCGGGGGAAATATTTGGTTTGCTAGGCCCCAACGGTGCAGGCAAAACCACAACCCTGCGGGTACTTTGTACTTTGAGTGCGCCCGATAGCGGACGCATTGAAGTGTCTGGCATTTCTGCTGTCAGTCAGCCGAGAATTGCTAGACAAAGACTCGGCTACGTCGCCCAAGAAGTGGCTCTTGATAAGGTGCTGACGGGGCGGGAACTCCTGCAACTGCAAGCAGCGCTTTACCATTTGCCGCGCCCTAGGATTAAAGGGCGGATTGACGAAATGGTGAAACTCCTCGGTTTGGAGGAGTGGGAAAATAAAAAGACGGGTACTTATTCCGGCGGTATCCGCAAACGCTTGGATTTGGCTGCTGGATTGCTGCATCAGCCTGATGTTTTGGTGTTAGACGAACCGACTGTCGGGCTGGATATTGAAAGTCGGGTGGTGGTGTGGGATTTCCTGCGGCGCTTGCGGGAGGAAGGTACTACGGTTTTGATTACCAGCCATTATCTCGAAGAAGTTGACGCTTTGGCCGATCGCGTGGCGATTATTGACAAGGGTACGGTGATTGCTGAGGGTACGCCGGAGGAGTTGAAAAATCGGGTTGGGGGCGATCGGGTGACTCTGCGGATTCGGGAGTTTTCGCCGATCGAAGAAGCTGAAAAAGCTAAAAATCTGATGCAATCTCTGCCTTTTGTGCAGGAAGTAATTGTCAACGCGGCTCAAGGAAATTCTCTGAATTTAGTAGTAACACCGCAAAGCGATGCGCTGGTGACTATTCAGCAAGCTTTGAAAAATGCGGGATTGCCTACTTTTGGGATTGCTCAATCTCGGCCGAGTTTGGATGATGTGTATTTGGCTGCGACTGGTAAGACGCTGTTGGATGCTGAGTTGGCTGCTGCTAGCAACCGCGATTTGAAGGCGGAGCAAAAACAGGCGATGCGATCGTAAGTTTAGTTTAATAAACCTCTCCAATAATTATTGTGGAACAGGCATCTTGCCTGTTCGAGACGCTCTTTCCCTGAGCCCGTCAGGGGTTGAAACCCCTGCCTCAAAGCTTAAGTCCTCTCAAGAGGACTGAAGAAATCATTACTCATTAGTCCTATGCAAGAGGACTTTAGCTATTAGCCAGGGAATTAATTCCCTGGCGGCCTTTCGGTTGAAGCGAAAACCAATGAGCAATACTTTATCCTTATCTTTTCGGCAGATTTGATCTCATACATCTAACACTTGCTCTGCTGTCAGCGCTAATTCTGGGAAAGTTCGAGATATAATTCGCTCAGTTCCTCGGTAAGCAGTCATTTGATAAACGCCATTTTCATCAAGCAGGTAAACAAAAACAGTCGGTTCTTTCGGGTTGCCCAAATAGTTTCTGCTACCCAAAGCTAAATAATCGACAATCCAATATTCAGAAATTCCCAGCCGCTGATATTCATCCAGCTTGTCGATATAATCATCTTCCCAATTTGTTGACACAACTTCTACAACTAATTGTGGGGGTTCAGTTAGGGCTGAGGGGGCGAAAGGTTGGGATTCCCAGAGGGTTTTGTCTACTACGGTAACATCAGGATGGCGGCCTTGTTCTTTACCATGAGGCGTTAAAGTCCTGACTACAATTCTGCCAGAGATTCTGTAATTCAGGTTGATGCGTTTCACCTCGTCGTGAAACGTATTTTCAATAAAATCAGCTACATTTTCGTGCTGTCTTATTGTTGGTAAGATTTTGAAAACAATTTCTCCATTCACAAGTTCATAGCGTCCGTCTTCATCTGGAAGTTGCTTGATGAATCGATCGAAAGTGAGCATTATTTTAGGTTGGGTAGGAGTTGCGAGCGTGGTTTTATCTCATTTAGCTAGATATTTAAGACTATTCTGCCACCATTTTAACATACTGTTTTAACACAGGTGGAATCGTGAAAACTGTTTCAGATTCACAGCTCAATTTTTCGATCATTCCCCGTCTTGCTAAAGATTGAATTGCTTGACATAATTCGCGCGGCGAGCCTTGATATTTTGCCCTGAATTGGGTAAACGAAACAGGTTCCATTTCATTACTAAGTTGCGAAATCGCCTGTTTTTCTATTTCGGACAGCCGCTGATAATGCTGCTGCAATATCGGTGTCAATTCATCGCTTAAAAATACTGGTTGATAGCTTAAATATTGAGATACTCTACCGCCAAATAAGTTGTTAATGGTTTGAGCGACTAATTTTAACCAGAGGGGATTACCTTGATAAAGGTTAATTAATTCTGACCAGGTTTCTTCATCCAATAAACCTTTTTCTCTAAGCAGTTCGGTTGCTGCTTCACCTAAACCGACTAACTGTAATAAACATACTGCTGAATTATCGTCTGTGAATGTGATGATGTCTGAGGGAGGTTCCCAACTATTGAGGATTAAGCAGCTATTATGGGGAATTTCACCGATGAGTTTAAATAGGGTTCCGTAATTTTCATATCCGGGTTTATAATTTCCTGCAAGTTTCCCGCTGCTGAGAATTTGCTGCACGTCATCGAGGATGATGAGACAGCGATTTTCGCGCAATGTTTCTATGAGGATTGACAATTGAGCATCGGTGTTGGTGGGAAGGTTACTTTCTGGTTGATTTGAGAGAAATTGAATCAGGGTTTTGAGAGTTGTTTCTAGGGGTGGGGAGGTGCGGAGACTGCGCCAGATAATGCGATCGAATTGAGTTTGAATTTGGGGGATGAGGTTACGGGCGATCGCACTTTTGCCGGTGCCTGCCATGCCTGTGATAGTGAGGAGGCGGCAGTTTTGGCGGGCGATCGAGTTTTCGAGGGCGGTGAGGGGTGAGTTGGGGTAGTTGTAGAAGGTTTTGATCTCCGGTGCGTCTCTTAAATCAAGTCGCGGTTTTTGTTGGGTGTCGTCTTCATTTGAGGTTTGTGCAGGCGGTGAGTGTTGTGGAGTTTTTGGAGGGTGCGAGGTTTCTGTGCAGACGTTTATATTCCCTTTGTGGACAAGGTTAAAATAACCAGAATTTGAAATTTTAGAGATTTCATATCTTTCCATTGTGGAGCTAAAATTGGATTTATTAACATCTTCCTCTAAGATTTTTGAAAGAATTTGCCATAACTTTGAGGCAACATTTCTGACATGGCGTTCAGTACAATGAACCTCTTTGGAAATTTCGGAGTATCTTTTACCTTGCCAAGTTCCCCGGGAGCGTGTCACTTTTGCGATGAGTATAAATACTCAGAAATACTAGGGCAGAGGTTTTGAGCTATTGTTGGGCAAA